>JACQBB010000052.1 GCA_016194625.1 Elusimicrobiota bacterium
GTACGCGCCGGGGAAGGACTACGCCGCGGCCGACCTGCCGGCGCTGACCGCGGCCCTGCGCGCCGCCCACCACCTGGCCGACGTCAACGTCGCCTCCCAAGAAGGCTACCGCCGCGCGCCCGCGCTCGATGCCGGCGCCGAGCGCGCGCTGACGAAGGACGCTCCCGCCGCGGGCGAGCCCGCCGTCCTGCGGTTCGTCGTCGACCCGCGCGGCCGCTGGCAGCTCGTCCGCCTGGGCTTCACGCTCGACCCGAAGGCCGCCCCGGGACCGCGCGGACCGTTCGTCGCCGTGAACCTGTACGACCGCGCCGGACTGTACGCGCCCGAGTTCCCCGACGCCGCCGCGCTGGCCGCCTCCGGCGCGCGGACCTTCTACGGCGCGACGCCGCCCGCGCCGCGCGCGCGGCGTCCGCTGTGCCCGGCGGCGCCCGCGCCCGCCGGCCGCGTGGTAGAATGAGCCTCATGCTCCCCCTCCTCCTCGCCGCCGCCCTGTCGGCCTGCGCCGCGCCCGCGGCGCGCGCCTCGGCCATCCATCTGACGCCCGAGCAGGCCCGCGCGATCGGGCTGAAGATCTGGCAGAACGAGGCCGGCGGCCAGGTCCGGTTCCTGACCCACTGGAACAAGGGCGAGGACTTCGGCTCCTTCGGCATCGGGCACTTCATCTGGTACCCGGCGGGCAAGACCGGCCCGTTCACCGAGAGCTTCCCCGCCGCGCTCGACGCGATCGCGGCCGCGGGGACGGCGCTGCCGGCCTGGCTGCGCGGCCGGCCCGCCTGCCCGTGGGCCGACCGCGACGCGTTCTACGCCGACTTCGACGGCCCGCGCCTGACCGAGCTGCGCGCCCTGCTCGCGGCCACCGTGGATGCGCAGGCCCTGCACGCGGCGCGCCGCCTGGAGGAGGCCCTGCCCAAGATCCTGGACGCCGCCGGCCCGGCGCAGCGCCCGGCGCTGACGGCCCGCTTCGAGGCCGTCGCCGCCGCGCCCAACGGCGTGTACGCGCTGGTGGACTACGTGAACTTCAAGGGCGAGGGCGTGAACCCGGCGGAGCGCTACGACGGGCTCGGCTGGGGCCTGCTCCAGGTCCTGGAGCTGATGGGCGACGCGGCGCCGGGCCAGCCCGCGGTCGAGGCCTTCGCCCGCGGCGCCGACGCCGCGCTGACCCGCCGCGTGGCCCACGCGCCCGCCGACCGCCAAGCGCGCGAGCAGGGCTGGCTGCCCGGCTGGCGCGTCCGGCTCAAGACCTACCCGCAGCCCTGATCAGCGGTAGTACTGGTCGGGGTTGTAGATCCAGTACGCGTCGAACGGCTGCAGTCGCGGCAGGCGCATCGTCTCCCGGCCCTGCGCGTCCACGGACGCCGCGAGCGCGAAGGCCTTCTTGCCCTTCGCGTCGTCCTTGACCTCGTCGGGGTCCTTCACGAAGCCGGTCTCGCGCACCTCGTGGACGACGCGGTCGGCCCACTTCAGGCGCACCGCCTCGTCGCCGAACTCCTGCCAGTCGCCGTCGGAGGAGTGCTTGTACATCTCCTTGGTCCAGCCGTCCAGGCCGTAGCCGACCTTCTTGGCGACCGGCGCGGCCAGGCGCTTGTACCACTCCTTCAGGATCTCGAGCTGCTCCTTCTGCTGGGTGAGGTTGCCGCCCATGAAGCTGCGGATCTGATGGTGGAGGACGATCGCGTTCGGATACACGTACGAGCGCGGGGCCAGCGTGGTGATCACCGCCGCCATGCTCGCCGCGAACGACTTGACCACCACGTGCACCGGCGCCTTGCTCGCCTGCATCGCCTTCACGATCCGGTAGCCCTCCATCACCGAGCCGCCCGGAGAGCTGTCGATCACGATGAAGATCGGCAGCTTCTCGTCCTTGTTGTTGTAGTAGTGGATGCGCTCGGTCACGTAGTCGGCGACGCCGTAGAAGATCGGGCCGTCGAGAGTGATGCGCCGGTCGGAGATGGTCAGCACGCCGTCCTTGTAGGGCTCGAGCGGGTACTCGGGGTCGCGGTTGGCCTCCTTCTTCCACGCCTCCTTCTTGGCGCGCAGGTCCAGGTCGGCCTTCAGCGCGACCGTCTTGTGGTCCTCCAGCTCCGCGTCGGCGCGCAGCTTGCGGCTCTGGAAGTCCAGGTCGCGGATCGCGACGTCCATCTTGAGCTTGTCGGCGTCGGCCTTCAGCTGGTCGGCGGCCAGCTTCTCGCGCGCCAGGTCGTTCTCCAGGTGGAGCTTCTCGCGCAGCTGGCGCATGTCGGCCAGCTCCTTCTTGAACTTCTCGTCGGCGAGGCTCGCCTCGATCTGCATGCGCTTGAGCGAGTACTCGAGCGGAGCGAGCTCGAGCTTCTGCTTCTCGTACAGCGCGTTGTAGCGCGCGGCCGCGTCCTCGCGTTCCTCGTTGACCGGGCGCAGTCTCTGCGCGTACTTCTGCACCTCGATCATGTTCAGCGAGGTGATCTTGTCGAGCTCCTGGCGCTCGACGGGACCGCACATCGGGGCCATGCCTCCCGCCGAATAGGTGGGCGACGACGGTCCGGAGTAGGACGGCAGGCTCACCGGCGTCGGGTTCGGCGAGAGCGGCGCGGCCGCGCCGGTGTCCCCGGACGACGAGGACGAGGGTCCGCGGGTCTTCGCGGAGCGCGCCTTCGACTCGGCGACCTTCTGGGCCAGCGCGGTCGACGGCGCGGCGACGAGCACGGCGAGCACGACGCGGAAAGTCTTCATTCCTTCACCTCGGGATACGAGGAAGGATAAGCCGCCCCCGGGGCGGCGTCAAGGGGTCGCGACCGTCATTCCAGGCCGAGGAAGCGCAGCAGGCCGCGCGCCGCGGTGAGGTCCTCGTAGGAGCCCTGCGACACCGGCGGGAGCGCGCCGCGGCGCAGGTCCTGCGCGGCGGCCTCCAGGCGGCGGCGCTCGAGCTCCAGGTCGCGCCTCTCCTTCTCGCGCGCGAGGTCCAGCCCGCCGCCGCGGATGAACGCGACGATGCGCTTGAGCTCGTCGGCGTCGAACCACACGCCGTGCGGCTTGCACGCGTCGAGGACGACGCCCGAGCAGCCCGCGAAGTTGAAGCGGTTCATGAACTCTCCGCACGCCGCGCACGGCCGGTAATGGACGCCGCCGACGGACGGGTCGGAGGGCTTGAGCGGCGGCAGCACCGAGCCCGCGCCCATGTAGGCGGCCTGCGCGGCGCGGTCGTCGCACAGCTTCTTGAACGAGGCCGGGTCGGCCCACACCCCGCCGCAGGCGCCGCAGCCGGACAGCGCCGCGCCCTTCAGCGACCGCGTGGACAACTCGCGGTCGCCGCAGGTGGGACAGCGCAGGGGAGGGGCGTCGGCCGGCGCGGCGGAAGCCGCGCCGCAGCGCGGGCAGTCGCGCGCGTCCGCGTCGAGCCAGTCGAAGCACCACGGACAGCGGACCGGATGCAGCGCCGCGCGGCAGAACGCGCAGGCCGGGGCATGCGGGTCGGCGGGCGCGCCGCAGGACGGGCAGCGGTAGGCGCCGGCCGCGCTCACGAGTGCTCCCGGATCAGGTAGGCGATGAACGCGCCCAGAGGCAGGAGCGCGCACAGCACGAGCAGCGGATGCGCCCCGCCGAAGGTGATCGCCGGATAGTGGTTCGACAGCATCGCGAACAGCAGCGGCATCGACATGAAGGTGTTGTGCTTCGAGCAGCGCTTGGCCTCGGCCGACAGCTCGGGACGCGGCGGGCCGCCGGCCTCGGTGATGGCCATGATCTTCTTCTGGTTGGGGATGATGGTCATCCACACGTTGGAGGTCATCACCGTGCCCATCATCGCGCCGACGTGCAGGTACGCCGCGCGCGCCGAGAAGACCTTCATCAGCGCCGCGCCGGAGCCGAGCAGGAACAAGCCCCAGACGACGCCGCCGACGCGCTCGTCCGCGCCCAGCGGCGTCTTCCACAGCAGGCGGTAGACGAGCACCGCGCCGACGAGCGTCCCCAGCGAGAGGCCGACGGCCTGCCCGCGCGGCAGGTCGGCCGCGTAGTCCTGCAGCGGCGCGCCGGTCCAGTACACGACGGCGAGCAGGAAGAAGCCGGACAGCCAGGTGAAGAACGACTCCCACTTGAACCAGTGCAGGGTGCGCGGCATGATCTCCGGCCACTTCTGCTTCTCGACGAGGTAGAAGCCGCCGCCGTGCACCATCCACAGCTCGCCCGAGATGTTCGGCGTCGCCTCCGGGTCCTTCGGCGGGTCGAAGGCCTTCTCCATCCAGTTGAACAGGTAGGTCTGGCCGATCCACATGATGCCCGTGATCGCGTGCATCCAGCGCAGTCCCAGGCTCAGCCATTCGTGCAGGTCGCTCATGTCCTCACCAGTCCGTCTTCGGTTGGCCCTCGCCGAGCGAGAGCAGGTACGCCGACAGCGCGTCGAGCTCGTCTTCCGAGAACACTTCCTTGAAAGGGGGCATGACCACGGCGGCGGGCGTCCCGTCGTGCGTCTCCGGCACGACGCCGCGGCGCAGCTTCGCCTTCAGCTCGTCGGTCCGGTAGGTGCCCATCAGCGGCGCGAGCGCCGGGATCACTCCGCCGTGCGCGCCCGGGTTCGGGTGGCCGCCGCGCCCCGCGGGCCCGTGGCAGCCGACGCAGCCCGCGCGCGCGTAGATGGACTTCCCTTCGGCCGCGCCGGTCAGCCCCGCCCACGGGCGCGAGCCGCCCCAGTCCTGGCCGCGGCGCTCCGACAGCCAGGAGGCGAGCAGCTCGCGGTCGGTGAGCGCGAGGCCCTGCTCGGGCATGCGCGTGTCCGCCTTCCAGTGGCGCGGGCTGCTCAGCCAACCCTCGATCCAGACCCGCGGGCGGCGCGCGCCGACCATGGTCAGGTCGGGACCGGCGTCGCCGCCGTAGGGGCCGACGCGGTGGCAGGCGCGGCAGCCGGCGGCGTCGAAGCGCGCGGTGGCGTCGTCGGCGCGCGCGGCGAGCGCGGCGGACGACACGAGAGCGGCGACGAGGAGCGCGCGCATGCACGGATTCTATCTATAATCAACCCATGAGCGACAACGACACCCTCAAGATCGCGGCCGCGCTGGCCGCCGAGTTCAACGCGCGCCAGTCGGCCGACTACGAGCCGCGCCCCGCGAAGGGCGGCGCCGCCGAGGTCGTGCTCGCCTCGAAATCCGGCGCCGGGCGTCCCGCGGGGCTGATCGTCCTGCGCCCGGCCGTGGACGCCGCCGCGCAGGCCGCCGCGGACGCGGTCGCGCAGAAGCTCGCGGCCAAGCTCAAGGGCAGGACCGGAGCGCTCGCGCTCCACGCCTCCCGCGCGCCGTCGGCCGCCGACGCCGACGCCTGGGCCGACGCCGCCGCCGCGGCCGTCGCCGCGCTCGAGAAGGCGGGCGGCAAGGCCGGCGCCGAGTTCCTGACGCTCGACGAGCCGCCGTCGGGCTCGCCGTTCGGCTACGCGTCGTGGGCCCCGCAGGCGCGGCCCGAGGGCCTGCTCGTCGAGGTGTTCTACCGCTCCGGCGCCGCGCAGGCCGCGCCGAAGACGTCCGGCGCGGAGGACCATTGGCTCGTGCTGCTCGGCGAGCCGTCCGCCCCCGGGAAGGCCGTCGGCCGGGCGTTCGCGCTCGACCTGCCCGAGGGCGACGCCGTGTGCCGCGCCTGGTGGGCCGCCCCGAAGGGCGGCGGCTGGACCTTCCGCCGCTTCTAGCCCGTTCTCGCTAGAAGGAGCGCCAGCAGTCCACCACCGCGCGCACGTAGCGGCGCGTCGCCGGCGGCCACGGCTTCGTCCCCAGAGCGCGCGGACCGGCGTGATAGGCCGCGATCACCGGCCGCGAGAGCGTCGACGGCGCGCCCGCCAGGCGCTTGGCCCGCGCGCGCCCGTACAACCGCGCCAGATACTCGGTGCCGGCCCCGACGTTTCAGGCCGCGCGCCCCGCGAGGCGAGACCGCGGTCTCCGAGAACTGCGATTCGACGGCGATGATCGCCTTCACCAGACGGGGGTCCAGCCCCCGCCGCCCCGCCTGGCGGGCGATCAGGCCGTCGTACCGCGTGATGGCGTCGAGCCCGACGCCGGCGAGCGGCGCGCAGCGCGCCGCTCGCCGCTCATCGACCCCGGCCGCCGCCGCGGCCATGCCCTACACCGGCTCCCGCGCCGCGGTCCGGACGCGTCCCCGTGCGGTCGTCGCGGTCGGTCAAGCGCTTCGTCCCGGGGTTCGTCGCCGCGTCCTCGGTCGAGCCGGGGACGGCCGGCGCCAGCAGCGTCAACGCCACGAGCGTCCAAGGGATCCGCATAGGCACCTCCTGGGATCCGGCGTGGATAGGGTAGCCCCCCGGGTTCTGGGAGGCCGCAAAGCCCCGTCAAGGAACGCGCAAATCGCGCGCCCTCAGAACACGCGGAAGACGCGGCCCAGGAACAACACGGCCGCGAAGACCATCAGCGCGGCGCCCGCCGCGCGCGGGATCCCGCCCGGGTCCCGGAAGGCGGACATCGCCTCCTCGGGGGTCCGCGCGGCCGCGGAGAAGCCCGCGTCGGCGCCCGGCCAGAAGCACGGCAGCGTCCTCAACTCGGCGCGCGTCTGGAGGGCCTTGAGCAGCTCCGGCGCCGGCTCGCCCGCGCGCACGAGGTCGCCCATCATGTCCGCGAACCTCCCGGCGCGGCCGACGACGCTCACCGGTCGCTCCGGGTCGAAGCCGCCCTCCGAGCCCTCGGGCGCCCACACCAGCGCGCGCCCCTGCCCGTCGTCGAGGACGAAGACTTGGGCGTCCGCCGCCGTCAACGCGAGGGCCCGGCCGGAGACCAGGACGCGCGCGTCCGGGAGCGGCCCCAGGTAGACCGGGACGGGCGGCGCGCCCGCCCGGCGGCCGCGCGTCCAGCCGACGAGAGCGCAGACCGCGCCGGCCGGGGCCAGGACCAACGACGCCGCGACCGGCGAGGAGAAGAACCAGCCCAGGAACGCGGCGGCCAGCAGGGCCGCGGGGAAGGCCAGCTCCAGGACGGCCTCGGGGCCGAACGCTTCGGCCAGGAACACGCCGACGATCTCGAGGAGCGACATCGCCGGCTAGCGCGAACCGTCGTAGCCGGCGGGCACCAGGCCGCGCTCGACGAGCGCGCGCAGGACCTCGGCGACGCTCCAGGCCTGCGAGCGCGTGCCGCCGCGAGCCTGGTCCCCGGGCCCGGCGAACACGCCCTCCAGGCCGCGCGGGTCGTCCAGCGACCAGCCGCGCAGCGCCGGGTCCGGGTCGCCGCCGTCGTACACCTCGGGCAGCGAGCCCTCGGGGCGCGAGGCCGTAGCGGGCGCGATAGCCGCTGTCGCGCGGCGAGAGCGTGCGCAGGCCGTAGCGCGTGAGCAGGTCCTTGGTGGCGGCGAGCAGGACGGCGCGCCGGCGCTCCGGCGCCAGCAGGTCGCCGCCGACGGCGGCCGCCAGCACCATGTTGGGGCGGATCGCGTCGCCGTGCGGGTCGCCGTCGACCACGTCGCGCAGGGCGCCGCCGGTCTCGCCCCACGCCGCGCGGTTGTCGTCCGTCGCGAACCAGAAGCGCGCGTTGAAGGACTCCTTGACCTTGTCGGCGAGGGCGTCGGCGTCCTTCGCGGCGGCCGCGGTCCCGTACGAGCGCTCCAGGTCCGCCAGGAAGCGCAGGTTCGCGTACCACAGCGCGTTGATCTCGACCGGCTTGCCGTCGCGCGGCGTCACCGGGCGGTCCTTGCCGTCGGGGTCGGCGTCCATCCAGGTGGACTGCGCGGGGACCGCGACCAGCCCGTCGGCGTCCATGCCGATGCGGTTGAAGCGGCCGAAGCGCCGGTAGCCGGTGCCCGTGCGGTACTTCGCGAGGATGCGGCGCACGACCGGCGCCATCTCGCGCGCGAAGCCCCGGTCGCCCGTGGCCTCGACCGTGCGGCGCACGGCCTGCACGAACCACATCGGCGCGTCGGAGGTGTTGTAGTCGGCGCCGTCGCCGGTCTCCTTCGACCAGCGCGACGCGTCCCAGATCTTGTTCGGGATCAGGCCCTCGCGCTCGAACTTCGAGAAGCGCCGGATGTTCTCCTTGGCCTCCTCATGGCGTCCGGTCGTCAGCAGGAGGCCGGGCAGGGACACGAAGGTGTCGCGGCCCCACTCCTCCAGGAACCAGTCCATGCTCGCCGCCCAGATCTGCACCGAGCCGCCGTCGTGCTTCACGAACGAGTCGGCGGCCGCGCCCAGCGTCCCGCGGACCGCGGCCGGGTCCGCCCAGGTCTCGCCCCTGTTCACCGCGTTCATGGTCCTCAGCTGCGGCCGCGCGTCGAAGCGCGCGCGGCTCGCGTAGTCCGGGTCCGTCGCCAGCGGGATCCGGTAGCTCCAGTACGAGCGGCCGCCGCGCATCTCCTTGACGGGGAACGGGTCGCGCCACTCGTCGCCGAGCGTCCACGCGACGAACTTGCTCGCGGCTCCGGAGGCCTTCTCGGCGAACGCGCGGAACAGCCGGTCGAGGAAGCCCGGCTGGCGCGGGTCGTCGTGGGAGCTGACCTTCTTCCAGTCGCCGCCGACGGTGACGAAGCCGTAGCGGCGGGCCGCCTCGTCCTTGCCCTCGAACGCCTCGGCGAGAGGGAACGCGCCGCGGCGCCGGAACACCTCGCCCAGCGCCGCCGCGTACTCGTCCCCGGGCTCGTCGCCGCTGGCGAGCTGGCCGTTGCCGAAGTTGTAGGCGAAGTGGAACGCGTCCACGCGCGCGCCGTCGAAGCCGAAGTCCAGCCAGCGCTCGAAGGGCCCGGTCAGCGCGCGGTAGCCGTCGCCGCGCAGGCTCGACCAGCGCCACAGCGCCAGGTCCTTCCAGTCCTCGTGGATCCACGCGTTGATGATGCCGGGGTTGCGCGCGCGCAGGTCGGCGAACCACTCGGGGCGCTTCCACGCGTCCACCGAGTTCTTGCCGCGGAACATCGGCACGTCGAAGAGGACCTTGCCGCCGGCCGCGTGCACCTCGTCGAGCGCCGCCTTCAGCTGCGACTCGGCCTGCCACTGCGTCCACTTGCGCTCGTCGACCAGCGCGGAGAACTCCTTGTCGCGGCGGGCGGCGGCGACCTCGTCGGCGGTCCAGTCCAGGACCGGCTTGCCGATCAACTGGGACAGCGCCATGAACTCGGCGTACTCGTCGAGCCAGCCGCGATTGCGGTCCAGGAAGCCGCCCCACGCCGACGCCCGCGCGCCGCCGCGCGCCAGCTCGCCCGCGCGGAACGCCGCCAGCGAGGCGCGGGCGACGGCCGACTCGCGCGCGCGGACCGCGTCGTGGTCCACGGACTGCGCCAGGCCGGGCGCGACCAGGCTCTTGAGCAGGTCCGGGCGGGCCTTCACCTCGGGCACGGCCGACCAGTCCACGTTGTCCTCGTTGAGCGCGTCCAGGCTGACCGGCGCGTACGGGCTGTCGCCCAGCGTCGCGAAGTGCGGCAGGAGAAGCACCGCGTCGGCGCCGTCCTTCGCCAGCGACTCCTTGTAGTAGCGGCCCAGGTCGGTGTACTTGCCCACGCCCGGGTCGTCGTGCTCGCGGCGCAGGGCGTACAGCGGGACGCCGACGACCTCGCGCGTCGCCGACGGGTCCTTCCACCACGCGGCGGCGGGGGCGGGAGCGGCCGCGCGCGCGGCCAGGCCCTCGATCGTGGAGGCCGCGGGCAGCGAGCCCAGCGAGGCCGCGAGCGCCGCGCCCAGCGCGCGTCGGGCGATGCGGCCCTTCGCGTCGGCGGCCCGCGGCGGCGCGGCGGCCTCGCGCGCCTGCGCGGCGAGCCCCGCGGCCTCGCGCGTCACCGCGTCCAGGTCCTTCAGGCGCTCGAGCAGGGCGCCGCGGGCGCGGCTCTCGTCGTCGAACAGGCCCGCGCCGACCTCGTGGCGCGCGTGCGCCGGCATCGGCGTGACCGTCGCGGCGACGACGCCGGCCAGCCACGGGAACCAGCCGTCCGGGACGGCGCGGCCGGCCGCGCCGAAGGCGTCGGCCATCGTCTTCGCCAGCGCGGCGAGCTTGCCGGCGGTGCGCTCGGCGGCGGCCGCGGTGCCCAGCGGGGACGAGGGGGCCGGCGCCGGGGTCCCGGCC
The DNA here is from genome assembly GCA_016194625.1 of Elusimicrobiota bacterium. The sequence goes on from JACQBB010000052.1 coordinate 9,990, forward strand.
AGCAGGCGCGCGGCCGCCGCCGCGGCGTCGGCGGCCAGGCGGCCCGGCTCCAGGTGCTCGACCAGGTCGGTCCAGGTCACGCGCGGAGCCTCCGGCGTGCCGCGCGACGAGTAGAACTGCAGGCCCTTGTCGGCCGACGCGGCGGCCACGACGACGGCGAGCTTCGAGTCCGCCGGAGAGGCGACCGTGCCGAGCGCCGGGCCGGCGTTGCCGGCGCCGACCACCACGCCGACCCCCGAGGCCACCAGGCGGTCGACGAGCGCCGACAGCGGCGTGCGGCGGCCGACGGGCGCGGCCAGCGTCAGCGCGATCACCGTCGGGCCGCGGCCCTTCGCGGCCGCGGCGACGCGCTCGAGGGCGGCCATCACGCGCGCCTCGGAGACGCCGGCGGAGGCGCGCACGCGGACCAGCGCCGTCTCCGCGGGGAGCGCCGGGACGGCCGAGCCGTCGCCGAGGTCGAGGACCGCGCCGGGGCCGTCGGCGGCGCCGGCGGCGAGCGGG
>JACQBB010000047.1 GCA_016194625.1 Elusimicrobiota bacterium
GCGCCGCCATCCCCGACGACCGCCTCGCCGCGGTCCTGGCGGGCCTGCGCGAGTCTCTCGGCGCCGACGAGGCCGTCCTGCTCGCGACCTGCAGCCGCCTCGAGCTGTACGCGGCCGCGGCCGACCCCGAGCAGGCGGTCGCGCGCGCGCGGACCTGGTTCATCACCCGCGCCGGGGCGGAGGTCGTCCCGTGCCTGACCGTCCATCGCGGGGAGGCGGCGCTCGCGCACCTGTTCTCCGTCGCGGCGGGCCTGGACTCCTGGATCATCGGCGAGTCGGAGATCCTGGGGCAGGTCAAGCGCGCCTACGAGAAGGCGCGCGAGGCGCGCGCCACCGGCCCGGTGCTCAACCGCGCGTTCCAGAGCGCCGCGGCGGCCGGCAAGGCCGCGCGGACCAAGACCGGCATCCAGCAGGGCATCCACTCGATCGGCGGGGCCGCGGCGCTGCTCGCGCGCAGCATCTTCGGCGAGAAGGCCGACGGCACCACGCTCGTGTTCGGCGCGGGCGAGGCCGCGCAGGCGACCGCCCGCCACCTGGCGGCGAAGGATTTCTCGAAGGTCTTCGTCGCCAACCGCACGCTCGAGCGCGCGCAGGCGCTCGCCGGCGAGGTCGGCGGGACGGCCGTGAGCTTCGAGGCCGGCCTGGACCTGCTCGCGCGCGCGGAGATCGCGGTGTTCTCGGTGACCTGCGCGGAGCCGGTGCTGACGGCGGCCGCGCTGGGCGCGCGCCTGGCCGGGCGCTCCCGCCCGCTGTTCCTGCTGGACCTGGGCCTGCCGCGCAACGTCGCGTCCGATTGCGCGCGCTTGCCCGGGGTTTATCTGTACAATCTCGATGACCTGAAGGGAGTCGTCGCGCGCAGCGTGGCGGGCAAGGCCGCGGAGCGGGCGAAGGCGGCGGCGCTGGCGGCGGACGCGGCCCGCGCGTGCGCCGCCGAGCTCGCCAAGGCGGCCGAGCGGCGCGCGGCGGCGGCGACCTGAAGGCGAAAAACCCGACGGATCGAAAGGAGACGACATGAAATACGCGATGATGCTGGTGGCGGCGGCGGCGATGTCGGCGAGCGCGGCGGCTCCCGCGAAGGACGCGGCCAACCCGTCCAAGGAGCTGTTCGCCAAGAAGTGCGCGTCGTGCCACGGCGCCGACGGCAAGGGCAAGGCCGCGATGGCCAAGATGTTCAAGGTGAAGCCCGAGGAGCTCGACCTGACTTCCGCGGAGTTCGCCAAGGTCTCCGACGCGGACGCGACCAAGCTGATCACCGACGGCAAGAACAAGATGCCCGCGTTCAAGGGCAAGCTGAAGGACGCGGAGATCGCCGGCGTCCTCTCCTACGTCCGCTCGCTCGCCGCTCCGGCGAAGCCCGCCGCCAAGTAAGACCATGCCGAACGACGCGGCGTGCGCGCGGGAGGAGGGCGGGGGCGGCGTGAGCCGCCGTTCGTTCCTCACGGTCGGGGCCGCCGTGCTGGGGGGCGCGATCTCCGCGGTCCTCGGCGCGTCGGGCCTGTCGTACTTCGTCTCTCCGGCGTTCAAGAAGGACGAAGAGGATTGGGTCGACATCGCCAAGGCTTCGGACATCAAGCCGGGCATGCCGGTGAAGGTGGACTTCGTCGCGCGCAAGCGCGACGCCTGGGTGGTGACCGAGAAGCGGTCGTCGGCCTGGGTGCTGTCGGACGGCAAGGAGTTCACCGTGTTCGACCCGCGCTGCACGCACCTCGGCTGTCCCTACCGTTGGGACGCGTCGAAGCTGCAGTTCCTCTGCCCGTGCCACGCCGCGGTGTTCGACGGGAAGGGCGCCGTCGTCTCGGGTCCGCCGCCGAGGCCGCTCGACCGCTACGCCGCCAAGGTCGTCGCCGGCCGTCTTTTGATCCAGCCGCAGGCGATGAAGGGGGCCGCATGAAGCTGACCGGGATCCGTGACTGGTTCTGCGAGCGCACCGGCTTCGACACGGTGTGGAACGCGCTGTTCGAGCGCCACATCCCCGAGGCCAAGGGCCCCGTCGCCTGGCTGTACACCCTGGGCAGCGCCTCGATGTTCGTGTTCACGGTCCAAGCCGTGACCGGCGCGCTGCTGGCGATGAACTACGTCCCTTCGACCGACCACGCGTACGACTCCGTGCGCTACATCGGCGAGAGCGTCCTGATGGGGGGCTTCGTCCGCGGCCTCCATCACTACGGCGCGAGCTTCATGGTGGTGCTGACCGTCTGCCACATGCTGCGCATCTACTTCATGGGCTCCTACAAGTACCCCCGCGAGGCGACCTGGATGGTGGGCGTGGTCATCCTCCTGGTGGTCATCGGGTTCGGTTTCACCGGCTACCTGCTGCCGTGGGACCAGAAGGCGTACTGGGCGACGGCGGTCGGCACGAACATCGCCGGCCAGACCCCGGTCGTCGGTCCGATGGTGTCGAAGATCCTCAAGGGCGGCGCCGACATGGGCGCTCCGACCTTGACGCGGTTCTACGCGCTGCACGTCCTGGTCCTGCCCGCGGTGATCGGGATACTGCTCGGCGTGCACCTGTTCCTGGTCGTGTGGCACGGGATCTCCGAGCCGCCGACGCGCGCCGGCAAGGGAGGCTCCCGTGGCTGATTGGCACGAAGAATATAAGGAGCGGTACGCGCGGCTCAAGGCGCAAGGCGAGTCGTTCTTCCCGTACACCGTCTTCAAGGACCTGCTCGTCGCGGCCGCGATCCTCGCGGTGCTGTCCTTCCTGGCGTGGAAGTACGGGGCCGGCCTGGAGGCGCTCGCGGACCCCACGGACACCACCTACAACCCGCGGCCGGAGTGGTACTTCCTGTTCCTGTTCCAGGCGCTGAAGGCGTTCCCCGGCAGCCTGGAGCCGGTGGCCGCCGTCGTCCTTCCGGGGCTCGGGGTCGGGTTCCTCCTGCTGCTGCCGTTCATCGACTCGGGGCCCAAGCGCCACCCGTTCGACCGCCCGTTCCTGACCGCCCTGGCGCTCGCCGCGCTGGCCGGGATCGGCGCGCTCACCTACGCGGGAGCGGTCGCGCCGCTGACGAACCCCGTGGTCGAGAAGGACCCGTCGGTGGCGCAGGGCGAGCGGATCTACCGCGACATGAACTGCGCGTACTGCCACTCGATCCGCGGGAAGGGGGGCAAGGTCGGCCCCGAGCTCGACAAGGTCGTCGGCAAGGAGTCCGAGGAGTGGCTGGTCAAGCACTTCCGCGACCCGAAGTCCGTGACACCGGGCTCGACGATGCCGAAGCTCAACCTGTTCGACGACGAGATCAAGGCCCTCACCGCCTACATGAAATCCATCGGCGGGGAGCCGTTCACCAAGGAGGCCTCGAAGCTCTTCGTCGAGAACTGCGCGGTCTGCCACATGGTGAACGGGGAAGGCTCCGACGTGGGCCCGGACCTGTCGTCCATCGGCTCGGCGCGCGACAAGGCGTACATCAAGCGCTACGTCGCCGACCCGACCAAGTTCAACCCGAAGTCGACGATGCCGACCTTCTCGGGCCAGCTCACCGACGTCCAGATCGAGGACGTCGCCCGCTACCTCTCGAGCCTGGGCCGCTGACGACGCGAGGCCCCGCGGTTTGCCCGCGGGGCCTCCGTTTTGCTATACTAATGACTAACCAGTCAGTCATTAGGAGCTCCATGGTCACCCTCGCCCTCGCCGCCTTGCTCGCCGCGCCGGTCCCCGCGGCGGCCTCCGACGCGAAGCCGGTCGCCCTCGACGAGGCCTACGCCGCCGCGCTGAAGCGCAGCGAGGAGCTCGCCCAGCGGGGCTACACATACGCGCAGATCCAGGCGCAGATCGACGAGCTCTGGTCGGTCGTGAAGCCGCGCCTCCAGCTGAACGCCACGCATTCCTGGCAGGACACCCCCGGGGCGGGGGTCAACTTCCCGCTCCCGGCCAACCAGGACACGGTGGCCGTCAACGGCCATCAGCCGATCTTCGCGGGCCTGCGCGACTTCCTGGCGGTGCGCGCCGCGCGCGCGCAGGGGGAGTCGGCGGAGCTGGCGCTGACGCGGGCGAAGCACGTCCTCTATCAGGACGTCGCCAAGGCGTATCTGGACCTCCTCCAGGCGCGCCGCGCGGTCGCGACGCGCGAGGCGGAGTCGAAGCTCACCGAGGGCCGCATCAAGGAGCTGGAGAACTTCGTCGACCTGGGCCGCTCCCGCCGCAGCGAGGTCCTCGCCGCGCAGGCGCAGCACGCCCAGGACGAGGCCGACCTGGCCTCCGCGCTCGGCGACGAGCGCCTGCGCCAGGCGGCGCTGCGCTTCCTGACCGGCCTCGACGACGACCTGGCTCCGGCCGAGGTCGCCTCGCCCGACGCCCCCGGCGAGGTCGCGCCGTTCCTGGAGCGCGCCGCGCGGCGGCCCGACGTCGAGGCGGCCCGCAAGGACCTGGAGTACGCGGACACCTTCGTCACGATGCAGGGCCGCCAGTACTGGCCGACGGTCGGCGTGGACGGCAACTACTACCTGCGCCGCCCGCAGAACTTCTCGAAGAACGTCCATTGGGACGCCGCGCTCACCGCGGTCCTCCCGATCTACAACGGCGGCCTGATCGCCGCCCAGGTGCGCGAGGCGAAGGCCCAGCGCGGGGTCCGCGAGCAGGCGCTGACGCTGGCGCTGCGCAAGGCGGAGCTGGAGGTCCGGCAGGCGCACGCCGACCTGCTCTCCGACCTGGCCGTGCTGGCCGCGCTGCAGAGGGCGCTGGGCCTGGCCCAGGCGAACGCGAAGGCCCAGGCGGAGGACTACCGCCATGGCCTCGTGACGAACATCGACGTGCTGACCAGCCTGACGACCGTGCAGAACACGGAGCTCCGCCTCGATCAGGCGCGGCTGCGCGCGTTCGACGACCGCGTCCGGCTCGAAACGGCCGCCGGCGCCCCCGGGAGCGTGAAATAGCATGAACCTGTCCGACCTCTCGATCCGCAACCCCGTCTTCGCCTGGATGCTGATGCTCGGCCTGATGGTCTTCGGCTGGATCGGCTTCCACCGCATGGGCGTCAGCCAGCTCCCCGACATCGACTTCCCCGTGGTGACCATCACCGCGAACTGGGAGAACGCCTCGCCCGACGTGATGGAGACGCAGGTCGCCGCGACGATCGAGGACGCGGTCGCCAGCGTCGAGGGCATCCGGACGATCACCTCGACCTCGCGCCTCGGCTCGACCACCGTCACCATCGAGTTCGACATCAAGCGCTCCGTGGACGCCGCGGTCCAGGACGTCACCAGCCACATCTCCCAGGCGTCGAAGGACCTGCCGAAGGACATGGACCCGCCGATCATCCAGAAGGTCAACCCCGAGGACCAGCCGATCATGTGGCTGGCGCTCAGCGCCAAGCC
>JACQBB010000048.1 GCA_016194625.1 Elusimicrobiota bacterium
CCTCCTCCGGGTGGAGGTTCGAGATCCCGCCGAGCACCGCGCCGATGCAGGTGTCCACGGTCCCGCCGTCCTGGCGGGCCCAGCGCCCGGCCTCCTCGGCCAGGCGCGCGGTCTCGCCGTCGAAGGCGACGACGCCGTGCGTGCGCGCCCCCTCCAGCCACTCGCGCGTCGCGAACAGCGGCGTGGGAAGGCCCGAGAACGGGACGGCTTTCTTGCGCGCCGCGCACGCGTTGCGGAACGGGATCGGCGTCCCCAGGAACGAGAGGAAGTCGGTCGGACGGGCGAGGTCCGACAGGGGCGCGTGCTCGTCGACGACGGCCGCCGGGCCCGCGTAGAACACGCGCCGCGCCCCGCGGCGGACCAGGGGCCCGAGCGAGGCCGCCAGGATCTCGCCGAAGTTCGTGTGGCGCGCCGAGACCGTGACCACGGTCCCGGCCTCGTTCTTGTAGTACGCGAGGCGCCAGTAGTCGTTCTCGTACACGCCGAGCAGGCGGTCCTTCCACGCGTCGTCGAACATGTAGTCGTAGCCGATGACGATGAAGTCGGCGTTGAACGGAACGGTGCCGAGCAGGGAGCGCATCGCCTTCACGCCGGGCAGGGACCACCGGCAGTCGGGGCAGGTCAGCGTGCGCACCGCGGGGCCCTGGCCCTTGGCCTGCTCGGTGAGCTCCGCCCACTGCGCGCGGGTGTGCAGGAACAGGTCCTGGCCGTAGAAGCCCGAATAGACCATGCGCGGGCGCAGGCCGGGCTCGGGCGCGAGCACGTAGGCCGAGCGGCCGAAGCTGACGTACGGCGCGCGCAGGCGGTACACGCGGCGGTAGCCGAGCGAGCGGTAGTGCGGTATGAGGTCCGAGAACGACCCGAGGTAGAAGTCCAGGTTCCACTTGCGCCGGCGCAGGAACGGCCCCGTCGTGCCGAAGCGGCGCTCGGCGTAGGCGACGGCCTCGTCCATCAGCGGCGTGCCCTTGATCGAGGAGGCCACGTCCGCGCCGGGGCCGTCCTCCTCCAGCAGGGACGGCCCGTCGCCGCTGCCGGGCGGGAGCGGCACGCGCTCGAGCGGCGGACCGGGGCGCAGGTCGTGGTAGCGCCGGATCTCGGCGACCAGCTTGTCCACGTCGGGCGCGTCGCCCGGGCTCATGTCGGTGATGACGCGGCGGTAGTCCTCGAGCACGTCGGAGTCCACGTTCAGGCCGGCCTTGACCTTGGCCGTGAACTCGTCCATCTTCTCGGGGAGGAGGACCTTCATCGAGCCCAGCTCCAGCCACTCGGACTGGCGCAGCATCTCCTCGCGCACCAGGTCCACGCTCTGCTTCTGAACCTGCAGGAGCAGGAGCGCGATCTCCGGGTCGTAGACGCGCTTGGCGCGCGCGGGGACCGCGGAGGCGAGGAGGACGAGCGCGAGCGCCGCGCTAGACCAGCGTCGCAAGCTCGACGGCCTTCTCCCCCACGGACTGGGCGACGGCCGCGTAGGTGACCTTGCCGCGGTAGACGTTGACGCCCTTGCGCAGGGCCTCGTCGCGGCGCACGGCCTCCTCGAGGCCGTGGCGGGCGATGTCGCGCGCGTACTTGAGCGTCACGTTGGTCAGCGCGTAGGTGCTGGTGTTGCTGACCGCGCCGGGGATGTTGGGGACCGCGTAGTGCAGGACGCCGTGCTTGACGAGCACGGGCTTGTCGTGGCTGGTGACCTCGGCGGTCTCGACGCAGCCGCCCTGGTCCACGGCGACGTCCACGATGACCGAGCCGGGCTTCATCTTCTTGACCATGTCCTCGGTCACGAGGTGCGGGGCCTTGGCGCCGGGGATCAGGACCGCGCCGATGACGAGGTCGGACTTCACCACGGAGTTGTGGATGTTCTCGTCGTGGCTCATCAGCGTGCTGACCGAGTTGCCGAACACGTCGTCGAGGTAGGCCAGGCGGTGGGCCGAGACGTCGAGGATGTTCACCCGCGCGCCCATGCCGATGGCGATCTTCGCCGCGTTGATGCCGACCACGCCGCCGCCGATGATGGTGACGACGCCGCGGCCGACGCCGGGGACGCCGCCGAGCAGGACGCCGCGCCCGCCGTGGTGCTTCTCGAGGAACTGCGCGCCGAGCTGGACCGACATCTTGCCGGCGACCTCGGACATCGGGGTCAGCAGCGGCAGCGCGCCGTCCTTGGTCTGGATCGTCTCGTAGGCGACGGCCTTCACCTTCGCCTTCATCAGCGCCTTGGTCAGCGCGGGAGCGGGGGCCAGGTGCAGGTAGGTGTAGAGGATCTGGTCGGGACGGAAGAGCGCGTACTCCTCCTCCAGGGGCTCCTTGACCTTGATGATCATGTCGGCGTCGGCGAACAGGCGCTTCTTGTCCACGATCGCCGCGCCGGCGTCCTTGTACTCCTCGTCGGTGATGCCGGAGCCGAGTCCGGCGTTCTTCTCGATGAGGACCTTGTGGCCGTCCTTGACGAGGGCGCGCACTCCGCCCGGCACGAGGCCGACGCGGTGCTCCCGGTTCTTGATCTCCTTCGGGCATCCGATCTTCATGGTGTTCTCTCCTCGATGAGCCTCACGGCCGGATTCTAGCAAAACCCGCCGCCGCGGGCGCGCCTAGAAGGAGAAGCCGACGCCGACGCGGTGGACCATGCCGAGCGTCCCGAGCGGCGACAGCGCGTAGTCGAAGGAGGCGCGGCCGAACTTCCCGCCGACGCCGAACGAGAGGCCGCTCATCCCGTCCGTGTCGCCCATCGCGCGGGTGTTCACGCCGACGCGTCCGGCGACGCTGGAGTCGGCGCCGACCGCCGCGCGGTACTCGGTGCCGAAGGCCAGGTACGGGCGGTTGTCGAGCGGCTGGCCGAGGTCCCCGGCGAGGGTCCAGCCCTCGGTCAGTCCCCACGAGGTCCCCAGGCGCAGGGTGATCGGCAAGGAGTCCGCCTTGGCCTGGTACTTGAGCGAGCCGCCCAGGTTCTGCGCGGCGTAGGCGACGCGCACCGTGCGGCCCAGCACGTCGAACGGCGCGCTGGTCACGCCCAGGTCCGCCGCCGCCGTGTACACCGACTTGGTCAGCGTCGTGCGCACGTACTTCACGGCGGCGCCGAGGTGCGCGCCGGTGAAGATGCCGAGGTCCTCGCCCAAGGTCGCGGCGCCGGCGACGGAGGCCGACAGGTCGCTGGGGCGGAAGGTCGAGCCGGTCGCGAAGCCCGACGAGTCGGTCTGGTCGATCGAGGGCTGGGAGAGGTACTGGACGGCCGCGCCCAGGCCGCGTCCGCGCCCGAGCGAGGTCCCGAACGCGGCGAACTCGTAGTTCATGTCGGCGGGCAGGCTCGTGTGGGTGAAGGTCGCCTCGGTCCCCTTCATCCGCGCCAAGCCGGAGGGGTTCCAGTAGACGGCGTCGGCGCCGTCGGCGACGGCCGCGTACGCCTCGCCCATGCCGGCGGCGCGGGCTCCGCCGCCGAGGCTCAAGAACTGCGCGCCGGAGGTCGCCAGGTCCGCGCCGGTGAAGCCGGCGCGCGCGGGGACGGTGCTCGCCAGCAGGGACGCGGCCGCCAGCAGGCGGACGAGCGCGCGCCGTCTCATCGCTCGACCGCCAGCCGGAAGGCGCGCTTGCCCGGGCCCTCGAGCACGGCGATGTAGACGCCGCTGCCCACGAGGCTGCCGTACGGGTTGCGTCCGTCCCAGGTGGCCAGGCCGGACTGGTCGGCGGCGACGTCGGCCACCTTCTCGCCGAGGATGGTGAACACCCGGACGCGGGAGCCGGCGGGGAGCGCGCGGAAGGTGAAGACCTGCCCGGGGTTCAGCACCGGACGCAGCGGGTTGGGGCCGACGGTGACGCCGCTCAGGTCGGACGCGGCGCCGACGCCGAGGACCTGGAACAGCGTCAGGTGCTCGGTGAGGGCCGAGAGCGCCGACCCGCCGCGCTGGGTGAGCAAGGGCACCCACGACGCGTGGGCCGCGTCGTAGCGGGCGATCGTCGCGTTCGTGGGGCTGACGCCGCCCAGCACGGACGGCAGGTACGACATCTCGATGGAGATGGGCAGCTGCGGCTGCATCGCCGCGCCGAACGGGTCCGTCGCCGTGATCGAGAACGCGATCGGCGTGCCCAGCGCGGCGAACCGGCCGGACGCGGCCGGGACGAGCGCCGGATCCGGCGTCAGCACGGTCAGCGCCGCTTGGGAGGCGAAGGTCCCGGAGGAGACGCGCAGGCGGATCGGCCCGGTGGGGACCGCGAAGGTCAGCACGCCGCTGAAGTTCGGCGGGATGGTCGTCACGCCGACGGCGAAGTAGGTGGACGGGACGGCCGCGTACAGCGTCGCGTCGAAGTCGGCGGCCAGTCCCTCGCCGTTGCGGGCGCGGACGGTGAAGTACACGGTGCCGCCCGCGGGCAGGACGCCGGCCGAGGCGGAGACGGCCTGCGTCGAGAAGGTCACGGTCGAGGTGACGCCGGTCCACCAGAGCACGTCGTAGGCGGTCGCCGCCGAGTTGGCGTTCGCGCTCCAGGTCAGCGACGCGAAGGAGGACGACAGCGCCGAGACGGCCAGGGAGTTCGTCTGCGCGGCGAGGGTGAAGCGCGTGAACGGCCCGGAGTTGGTGGAGGTCTGGACCGCGCTGCCGTCGAGCGCGTAGGCCGCGAGGTAGCACTGCGCCGAGGCGTTCGGCGTCAGCCCGGTCTGGGCGAACGAGAACTGGGTGTTCGGCAGGAGCGCCGACACCGCGTTGCCGGCGGAGTCGAAGAGCCGGTAGCCGGTCGCTCCCGGGGTCGCGCCCCAGGACCAGGCGATCGACGAGACGCCGAGCGCGTAGGTCCCCGAGCTGAGGACCGGCTGGCCGGCGATGACCGGCACCGTCGTGGACACGGACGCGTCGAACGCGCTGGTGCCGGCGCGCACCGCGAAGCTGTAGGCGTAGCCGCCGGTCAGGTCGGGCACCGTCGCCGACGCCGACGAGCCGACGACCGCCGGGGCGGTCGAGAAGGTCACCGGCGTGCCGCCCGCCGACGACCACACGACGTCGTACTGGGTCCCCCCCGCGTTGCCGTTGACGGCCCAGCTCAGGACGACCTGGCTGCCGAAGGTCCCCAGCAGCGCGGTGCCGGTGGGCTGCGCCGGAGGCGCGACCGCGGAGGCGCGGACGGCGGTCAGGAGCAGGACGGCGGCGGCGAGGCGGGCGCGGAGTCTCATGCGGAAGGAGCGCATTGTATCAAAAGTGGAGGGCGGCGCTCAGCGGTCCGTCTCGAGGCCGCGTTCGATGCGGCCGTCGGGGACCAGCCACATCAGCGCGACGCCGAGGTAGCCGGCGTAGGAGAGGCGGGCGTCGACGAACGCGGCGGCGACCGCGAGCGCGTAGACGGCGATCGAGACGACCCCCTTCGCGTCGCGGCCGAGCGCGCGGGCGAGCGCCGACTCCCGCCCGTGGCGCGCGACCAGGCAGCGCGCCAGGACCCAGTACGCGACGCCGGCCATCAGCAGCACGACGCCGTACGCGGCGACCGGCGCGCGCTCCCACGGGTTCTGCCCCGACCACGCGGTCGCCAGCGGGACCAGCGACAGCCAGAACAGCAGGTGCAGGTTCGCCCACAGCACCGCGCCGCCCACGTGCTTGGAGGCCTGCAGCAGGTGGTGGTGGTTGTTCCAATAGATGCCCAGGTAGACGAAGCTGAGCAGGTAGGCGAGGAACGACGGCAGCAGCGGGCGCAGAGCGGAGAGCTCGGCGCCGCGCGGGGCGCGCAGCTCCAGCACCATGATGGTGATGACGATCGCGAACACGCCGTCGCTGAACGCCTCGAGCCGTCCCTTGGGCATCGCGCCTCCGTAAAAGCGAAGGCCGCCCGCGGGCGGCCTTCTCGAGATCTGCTCCGAGCCAAGGATTCGAACCTTGAACCTTGCCGTTAACAGCGGCCTGCTCTACCGTTGAGCTAGCTCGGAATGTCCGGTCATTCTAGCAAAGAGCGCCGTCCCGGTCAAAGGCGGCAGATTCGCGAGCTTCGCGTTACCGGGATTTAACCGGCGCGGGCTTGATTTTTCCCGTGAGGATGTCTATCCTTGCGAGCGTATGGCCGACACCCCCTTGGATCTCCCCACCTTGCTGGCCGACGTGGTCTCGCGCGGAGGCTCGGACCTCCACCTGATCCACGGCATCCCGCCGATCGCCCGCATCGCGGGCGAGATCGGCGCGCTCCCCTATCCGGTGATGACCTCCGACGTCATCTACCGCATCCTCGAGCCCTACCTCGTCGAGGTGCACAAGGTCACCTTCAAGAACGAGATGCGCGTCAACTTCTCGCAGACGATCGCGGAGGTCGGCCGCTTCCGCTTCAACCTGTACCTGTCGCTGGGCACCGTCGGCGCGACGATCCGCGTGATCCCGACGAAGACCTACCCCCTCTCGTCGCTGGGACTGCCGCCCGTCGTCGGCAACCTGGCGCACCGCCGCTCCGGCATCATCTTCGTGACCGGCTCGACGGGCTCGGGCAAGTCCACCACGATGGCGGCGATGCACGAGTGGATCAACCAGACCGGCCGCCCCGGCAAGGTGATCACGATCGAGGACCCGATCGAGACGCTGTTCAAGCCGTGCCGCTCGATCTTCGTCCAGCGCGAGGTCGGCGTGGACACCCCGACCTTCGACGTCGGCATCATGGACTCCCTGCGCCAGGACCCCGACATCCTGTGCATCGGCGAGATGCGCGACGCGATGTCGATCCGCGCGGCGCTGCTCGCGGCCGAGACGGGCCACCTCGTGCTCACGACCCTGCACACGCGCGACGCGTCGAAGACGGCCCAGCGCATCATCTCCGCGGTGCCGAACTCCGACCAGGACGCGCTGCGCGAGCAGCTCGCCAGCACGCTCGAGGCCGTGATCTCGCAGGAGCTCCTCCCCCGCGCCGACGGCAAGGGCCTGGTCGTGGCGTGCGAGATCCTGATCGCGACCCCGGCGACGCGCCAGCTGATCCGCGAGAACAAGATCGAGGCGCTCAACGACGCGATCCAGTCCGGCGGGCAGATCGGCATGATCTCGAAGGACGCGTCGGTCAAGAACCTGTACCTGAAGAAGCTCATCACCAAGGAGACGGCGATGGAGCACATCAGGAACCCCGAGATCCTGCGCTAGGATGCCCTCCGCCAACCCCCAGCGCCTGCCCGTCGACGAGGCGACCGCCGAGGCGGTCTCCCGCGCGTTCAAGCTCGACGGCTTCTTCCCGGAGTTCACGGCCGAGCACTGCACGAAGCTGTTCCCGCGCAGCGGCGTCCAGCATTTCCGCGCCGGCGAGGCCCTGATCGAGCAGGGCGAGAGCGGCCGCGACCTGCTGCTGATCCTGGCGGGCACCGCGTCGGTCCGGGTCGGCGTGGACGCGATGTCGGCCGAGCTGAACCGCATCGCCGACGGCGCGGTGCTGGGCGAGATGGCCCTGCTCGCCGACGGCGTGCGCTCCGCCACCGTCAGCGCGGCGACCCCCGTGTTCGCGTTCCGCCTGGCCTTCGAGGACCTGGGCTACATCCTGCGCAACAACCCGGAGCTCGCCGAGCACCTGCGGGCGCTGGCGCGCGCGAGGTCCGCGCGATGAGCGGCGCCCTCGCGCTGGCTCTGCTCCTGGCCGCGGCCCCCGCGCGCGCGGGCAACGAGCCGGCCGAGTGCCCGAAAGGCACCCACCGCGTCGCCACGAACAACCCCTACGAGGCGTTCAAGTGCGTGACCTCCGACGAGGAGAAGAAGAAGGGCTTCGACTCCGTCGTCGGGCCGAAAGGGTTCTCGACGCGGCCGCGCTGTCCGTACGGCACCCGCCCCGTCGCCAACCCCGACAACGCGCTCCAGCCCTACCGCTGCGTGCGCGCGACCGCCGGCGACGACGAGCCCGAGCTGGCGCCGCTCCGCGGCGACGACGACGCGCCGCCGCCCGAGGAAGGCCAGGTCGAGGAGGACCCGATGACCCGCGGCTGCCCTCCGGGCAAGCGCAAGATCCGCACGACCGACCCCCTGCACCCGTTCCAATGCGTCGTGCAGGCGACGCGCGTGCGCACGCTCGAGGAGGGCTCGTTCACGCACTACACGATCCCGCGCGAGCTCTCGTTCGACTACGCGCGCATGTTCCGCGTGCAGGACGCCTGGAAGGAGGACGTCCCGACGCTGTACCTGAAGGTGGACGACGAGGCCGCCGGCAAGCCCGCGACGATCACGATCACCCGCTACGAGCAGAGCCAGCCGACCTTCCAGGAGATGGACGCGGCGATCGCGCGCGACGTCGAGTGGCAGGGCGCCAAGGACGGCGGGACGGTGCCCGTCGCCGGCGGCCGCGCCCGCGTCACCTACGTCCCCGGCGACACGCGCTCGGTCTACCTGCCGGTCTCGAAACAATCGTATTATTCGTTCGTGTACAGCGCCTCCGCGGACGATTACGAGAAGTACCTGACGGCGTTCAACCGCCTCCTCAAGACCCTGCGCCTGGACCGGACCGCGCGGTGAGCGGCCTGCGCGTCCGCGACGAGGGCGCCGTGCGCGTCCTCACCTTCGCGCGCGCGCCCGGCAACGCTCTCGACCTCGCGACCCTCGCCGACCTCCGGCGCGCCGCGCTCGACGCCGCCGGGGACGCGTCGGTGCGCGCCCTCCTCCTCGACTCCGTCGTCGACGGCTACTTCTCGAGCGGCCTGGACCTCGAGGAGCTGATGTCCCTGCCCGAGGCGCGGCGGCGCGAGCCGTTCGAGGCGCTGATCGCCGCCTACCGCGCCCTCCTGGCCTGCCCCAAGCCGACGGTCGCCGCCCTGTCCGGCTCGGCGATCCTGGGCGGCTGGATCGTGGCGATGGCCTGCGACTGGCGCCTGGCGGCGCCCGGCGCGAAGGTCGCGCTGTCCGAGATCCGCGCCGCTCTGTCGCCGACGACGGGGCTGATCCGCCGGCTGTCCGCCCTCGCCTCCGACCCGCGCGTCGTCAAGGAGATGGTCCTGCGCGGCAAGTCGCTGGGCGCCGCGGACGCGGCCGCCGCCGCGCTCGTCGACGAGGTCGTCCCGGACGCGGAGTTGGCCGCCGCGGCGCTGAAGGCCGCGGGACGCCTGGCGAAGTCCCCCCCGCGCGCGTACGCCGAGATCAAGCGCGCTCTGAACGCCGAGGCCGCGGACGAGGCGCTGTGGGACCGCTCGCTGGCCGAGTTCGCCGCCGTGTTCGCGGGCGCCGAGGCCGCCGAGGGCGTGGCCGCGCTGCGCGCCAAGCGGCGCCCGCGCTGGGAGGCCGCGTGAAGACCTTCGCCCCCGACCTCCTCGCCGGACGCGTCGCCGTGGTCACCGGCGGCGGCACCGGCATCGGCCTGGTCGTCGCCCGCGAGCTCGCCGCGCACGGCGCCGACGTGGTGCTGGCGTCGCGCGACGGCGAGCGCCTGTCGGCCGCCGCGGAGTCGATCGCCAAGGCCACGCGCCGCCGCGCGCTCGCCGTGCCGACCGACGTCTCCGACCACGACTCGGTGAAGGCGCTGTTCGAGACCGTGGACGCCGAGTTCGGCCGCGTGGACGTCCTGGTCAACGGCGCCGCCGCCAATTTCGTCCGGCCGAGCGAGTCGCTGACCTCGGTGCGCTGGCGCAAGGTCATCGACATCGTGCTCAACGGCACCTTCCACTGCTCGCTCGAGGCCGGCCGCCGCATGCTCGACCGCCGCGAGGGCGCGATCGTGAACCTGATCGCCTCCTACGCGTGGACCGGCGCGCCCGGCTTCGCGCCGTCGGCGTCGGCGAAGGCCGGCGTGCTGGCCCTGACCCGCACGCTCGGCGTCGAGTGGGCGCCGCGCGGCGTGCGCGTCAACGCGGTGTGCCCGGGCCTCATCGACACTCCCCAATCGCGCGAGCGCCTGTGGCCCGAGGAGTGGATGCGCGAGGCCCTGCTCGAGGGCGTGCCGTCGCGGAAGTTCGGCACCGAGCTCGACGTGGCCTCGGCGGTGCTCTACCTCGTCGCGCCCGAGACCGGCTACGTCTCCGGCGAGGTCCTCACGGTGGACGGCGGCTCGTCCGTCGGCGGCGTCGGCTACCTGCGCTTCGTCGAGAAGGCCGGCAAGGTCCGCCGGGTCCGGCCGCCGGAGAAATAGAGAGGGCCCCCCTTCCGGGGAGCCCTCGTTCCGGGAACGACGGTCCGCTCAGCCGTGGACGGCGTCGTGCTCGTGGTGCTTCGCGTTGGTCTCGCGGTACGCGTCCTTCGCGGCCTTGGCGGCGGCGACGAGCGCGTCCTTCTTGACGGCCGATTCGTCCTTCACCTTGTGCAGGAGCTCGGCGCCCTTCTCCTTGCGCTCCTTCAGCCAGTCGCCCAACTGCTCGCGGGTCTCGGAACCCGCGCGCGGCGCGAACAGCACGCCCAGCACCGCGCCCACCGCGGTCCCGGCGAGGAAATAGAAGAGTCCGTTGCCCCGATCTTCGTTGGCCATGATGCGTCCTCCGTGCGGCGTTGTCTCGGCGGCCCAGGCTCGGCCTGGGTCCATGGACCTATCATGGCACGCGGAGCGCGCCCTGTCAAGGGCGGCGCGGGCGTCCGGCCTCAGGCGGCGCCGGAGTCGCGGCGCCGCTCGGCCAGGCGCACGGCCTCGGCCTCGAGGCGGCGCTCGCGGTCGTCCAGCGCGGCCGCGCGCAGCGCGGCGGCCTCGTCGAGCGCGCGGCGGCGGGCGGACAGCGCCCGCTCCAGCTCCTTGGCGCGCTCGGCCAGGGCGGACGACGAGCGGGCCTCGGATTCCTCGATCGCCTTCGCGAGCTCGGCGGCGGCGCCCAGGCGGGCCTCCTCGACGGCGCGGGCGCGGTCGGCCTCGCGCAGCCGGTCGCGCTCGGCCAGCCCGGCGCGCAGGGAGGAGGCCTCGGCCTGCAGGGACGCGAGCTGCTCCGACAGCGCCCGGCGGTCGTCCTCCGACGCCGCGAAGCGCGTCTCCAGGTCCTTCACGCGGGCGGCGGAGACGAGGGCGGCGCGCTCGGCGTCGGCGTGGACGGCGTGCAGGCGCTCGACCAGGCGGCCGTTCTCCTCCTGCAGCTTCGCGCGCTCGCGGGCCAGCTCCTCGAAGGCGCGCTCGCGCGCCAGCTTCAGCGCCTCTTCGTGATGAGCGCGCGTCTCGGCCAGGCGCGCCTCGTGCGCGGCCTGGCGGGCGCTCAGGTCGCGGGCGTGCGCCTCGCGCAGCTCGGCCAGCCCGCGCTCGGACTCGGCGCGCAGGACCTGCTCGCGGCGCAGCGACTCGGCCTCCTGGCGGCGGCGCAGGACGTCGGCGGCGTCGCGCGAGGCCGACGCCTCGGCGGCGAAGGTGCGGCGCTGGTCCTCGAAGGCGACGTCGTACTTGCGCACGAGCTCGCCCTCGCGGGCGGCCCAGCGCGCGTCGAGGTCCTTCTCGCGCGCGCTGGCGCTGCTCGAGCTCGGCGGCCATCGACGCGCGCTCGGAAGCGACCGTCCGGCGCTGCTCGTCGAGCAGCTCGACGCGGCGCTTCTCGTGCTCCTCGACCAGCGCGGCCTGGCGGGCCAGGAAGTCGGCGGTGCGGCGCTCCTCGCGGGCGCGGGCGTCCTCCTCCAGCGCGCGGCGCCGGTCGGCGAGCTCCGCGAGCTTCTCGGCGTGGAGCTTCTCGAGCTCCGTCGTCTTGAGCGAGACGAACTCGTCCTGCGCGCGCACGCGCTCGCCGTCCTTGCGCGCCGCGTCCTCCAGCAGGCGCGCGGCCTTGTGCTTGTGCTCGCGCTCGAGCTCGGCGCGCCGCTCGTCGAGCTGGCGCAGGCGCTCGGCGTGCTCCGCCTCGAGCGCGCGGCCGCGCGCGGCCCAGTCGTCGCGCAGCTGGGCGCGCTCGGCGTCGAGCTCGGCGTGGACGCGGGCGACGAGGCGCTTCTCCTTGTCGGCCCAGCCCTCGACGAGGCGGCGCTCGTCGTCGGCGTAGCGCGCCTCGGCCTCGGAGCAGCGCTTCGTGAAGTCGGAGTCCAGCTCGTTCTTGCGGCGCTCCAGGATCGCCTCGACCTCGGCCGCGCGGTCGGCGAGCTGGCGGGCGCGCTCGGCGAACTGCTTCTGCACGGCGTCGTCGAGCTGGGCGCGCGACTCCTTGGCCTTCGTCCACAGCCCCTGCTCGAGCTCCGACCACTGCGACTGCAGCTCGGCCTCGCGCTTCTGGTAGCGCTCGACGAGGTCCTTCTCCTTGAGCGCGAAGGCCTTCGCGAGCGCCTCCTCGCGGGACTTGACCCGGACGTCCTGGTCGCGGGCCAGCTGCTCGAGGGCCTTGCGCGTCTCGTCGGCCTGGCGCTTGAGCGACGCGATCTCGGCCTCGCGGTCGGCCAGCTCCAGCTCGCGCGAGCGCACCGACGCGGCGATCTCGCGGTCGCGCGCCTGGCGCAGAGACTCGACCATGTCGAGCTCGTGGCGGGCGCGGTCGAGCGACTCCTCCTTCTCGCGCCGCAGCGCCGCGATCTCCATGTCGCGCTTCTGGAGGTCGGCGCTCAACTGCGCCCAGGCGGCCTCCTTCTCGGCCTGCCCCTTGCCCATCGCTCCCAGGTCGGCGCGCAGGGCGGCGATGACCTCCTCGGTCCGCCGCCGGTCGTCCTCCAGGCGCGCGCGCTCCTCGGCGCGGACCTCCAGGCGGGCCTCGGACTTCCAGGCCTCCATCTGCCGGTCGCGCTCGGCGCGCTCCTTCGCCCACGCGTCCGCCTGCGCCTGCCAGTCGGCCAGGCGCTCGTCGAGCGCGGCCAGGCGCGTCTCCAGGTGCTTGCGTTTGGCGGCCTCGTCCTGGACCTGGCCCTTCAGTCCGGCGTTGGCGTCCTGCAGGTCGCGGATGGTGGCGAGCGCCCCGCGGATGGCGAGCCGCGCGGCGTCGAGATTGTTGATCTCGCGGAGGGCCTGTTCGTCCCACTGCTCCATGCGGGGGAATATATAGGAAGCGTATTACGGGAATATGTCCCGCGGTCCCTGGACGAGCGCGAGGCGATGAGCTACAATGGTTGAAATGACCTCCGAGACCAAGAACCCTCAGAAGCTGGAAGTGACGGCCGTCGCCGACGGCGTGGTGAAAGTGAAGGTGCCGCAGGGCAAGGGCTTCTTCAAGATCGCCGTCGAGAAGCGCCACGGCGAGGCGAACTCCCTCTATCTCGAGGCCAACGGCGCGCGCAAGCTCGAGGTCGGCAACGACTGCGACACCTGCCACTTCTGGTTCAAGATGCTGCAGGAGCCGCGCCTGCCCACCACGCGGAAGATCGCCAACCTCCCCAAGACCATCCAGCTCCCCCGCCCCGTGGACGAGTCCCTCGTGCAGG
>JACQBB010000049.1 GCA_016194625.1 Elusimicrobiota bacterium
AGGTTGAGGCCGCCGGTGCGCACGGGCAGGATCATGAAGACCACGCGCACGACGAGGTTGAGGCCGAAGGTCTTCGTGGCCAGATACGCGTAGTCCTGGCGGTTCGGCACGGTCCAGCACTCGCGCAGCAGGCGGGGCGCTTCCTTGAGCATGTCCGGCTTGAACTCGAAGAAGGTCTGGGGCGCCGCTCCGGCGTCCTGGGCGCCCGCCGACTGGTCCAGCAGCGCGCAGTCCACGCGGCCCGGGAAGCGGCGCGCCAGGCGGCGGATCAGCGCCCGGTCCTCGGGCGCGCGCTCGGAGGTCCCGCCGCCCATGCCCTCGGCGTAGGTGCGCGTGGGCGTCAGCGCGACCAGCACGCGGCCCGCGCACTCGACCGTCCCGTCGAGCGCGCGCGGCGCGGCCCCCGCCGCCAGCTCGGCGCCGGTGACGGCGTAATAGGCGCGCGCGGGCGCGGCGGCGCCGCGGTCGAGGGCGAGGATGACGAGGTCGTCCGAGGCGATGTCCATGGGTTCCTTTAAAGGGAGATCAGCGCGTGGTCGTATATCCTAGGAAGTTCGGCCGTGCGCGCGCCGGGCGCGAAGAAGCTCCAGTCGGCCTTCTCGGCGATCAGCTCGCGCAGGTCGCCGAGGTAGCCGTCCCAGGTCGTGATCAGCACGCGCGTGCCGGAGAGCGTGCGCAGGCCGTCGAACACGCGGTCGGAGAAGGTGAAGGTCACGGTCTTGCGCTTCGGGTCGGCGGCCTGCTCGACCTCGCCGATCAGCGGGGAGCCGTACTCGTCGGCGGCGGAGTCCTTCGCCGCGAACGAGCGCGAGCCCCAGCCGTACAGCAGGAAGCCCGACGAGAACGCGAAGTCCGGACGCGCGTGGTTCAGCTTGGGCAGCGCGCGCTTGCCCTTGCGGCCCGGGAACTCGAAGAACACGTGGAAGTAGACGTGGTCGTAGCCGTGCGGCGGGTTCCACTCGTCGGTCACGTTGGCCATCGCGATCTCGAGGCGCAGGTCGCGGCCGCTGGTCAGCGCCTTCACGCGGCGCATCGACATCTGGCCGGCGTAGCTGGCCTCGGCCGGCGGGCGGATGACGCCGCCGGGGCCGCCCTTGTTCTCCTCGGGCACCGCGGTCTCGGCGACGAGCTTGTACGGGCTGCGCACCAGCACCGGCCACTCGCCGCGCAGGGACAGCGCGCCGGAGCGCGACTTCGCCAGCAGGCCGAGGCGGTGCGGGCCGTTGCCCAGCTCGCGCGCGCCCAGGCGGAACTCGCCGGAGGCGGCGTCGGGGACGCGGATGCGGCGGTCGTAGTCGCCGTCCACCAGCACGGACAGCTCCGCGGTCTCGCCGGCGGGCGGCGGGGAGAAGCGCACGACGACCTCCTCGCGCTGGACGCCCGGCGGGAACGGCATCAAGAGCGGCGACGGCGGCGGCGCGGTCATCGCGCGCACGGCCGGCGTGCGGTAGACGAAGAACGAGTCGGGCGGCAGGATCAGCGTGCCGCCGCGGCGGTCCGGCGCCGAGGAGACGAGCAGGGGCTCCAGCGTGGACGCTCCCGGGCCGAGGTCGTGCGCCATCCGGTCGGGCGCGGTGTTGAACAGCACGCGGTACGACGCGCCCTCGTGCGCGACCGCGTAGGCGAGCACGCCGGCCGCGGCGGAGGTCTTCTCGACCTCGACGCGGCCGACCGCCAGCGCCGGGTGCTTCTTGCGGAAGCGGATCAGCCGGCGCAGGAACGCGGACGCGCGCGAGCCCTCGTCGAAGTGCTTCTGGTCGAACATGTTCTGGCGCGCGCGGGTGAAGCCCGCCTCGGTGCCGTAGTACACGCACGGCAGGCCGGGGAGCGTGAACAGCGCGACCAGCGACTGCTTGACCGCCGGCCAGCCGGCGCGCGCGTGCATGCGCTCGACGTCGTGGTTGTCGAGGAAGTTCACCCACAGGTCGTGGTGGCGGCGGCGCGCGGACAGCGCGGCGCGGGCGCGCTCGGTCGGGGCGCGGCGGTAGAACACCTGCGTCAGCGCCTCGTTGAGCGGCAGGTCCACGGCGGAGTCCAGGCGCTCGGCCTTGCCCGCCTTCAGGTAGCGGCCGATCTCGCGGTAGTCGTAGCTCCAGACCTCGCCGAAGACGAGGAAGTCCTTGATCCCCTTGCGCTCGGCGAAGCGCTTCACGCCCAGCGAGACCGGGTCCTCGTCGTACAGGAACTTCTCGTAGAAGTCCTCCGGCGTGTAGTAGACCGTGTCGACGCGGAAGGCGTCGACGCCGGCCTCCTCGATCCAATAGCGGTAGATCTCCTTCATGCGCTCGACGGCGAGCGGGCTCTTCAGGTTGACGTCGTCGAGGTCGCCCATCGCGTAGGTCAGCGTCTGCTCGCGGCTGCGGAAGTCGGAGATGTTCGGCGTGAAGTTGTAGACCGCGGCGGCCTTGTGCTCCGGGTTGCGCGGGTCGTTCATCCGGAACACGGGGTCGTCGGGCGCCTTCGGCGCGCGCGGGGCGGTCACCGACTTCCAGTTCAGCTCCGGGCGCGCCGGGTCGTAGCCCTCGGGCGTCACCGTGAAGTAGTTGCCGGTGTGGTTGACGACGATGTCCTGGATGACGCGGATGCCGAGCGCGTGCGCGTCCTTGACCAGCGCCTTGTAGTCCTCGAGCGTGCCGAAGTGCGGGTCCACCTTCGTGAAGTCGTGCGCCCAGTAGCCGTGGTAGCCGCGCACCTTGATGTAGGCGCTGACCCATTGGTTGTGGACCGGGGGCGTGATCCACAGCGCGTCGAAGCCCATCTTCTTGAGGTAGGGCAGCTTCGCGCGCAGGCCCTTGAGGTCGCCGCCCTGGAAGCAGTCGTCGTCGGTCGGCGAGTACTCGCCCTTGCCCTGGTCGTCGTTGGACTTGTCGCCGTTCTGGAAACGGTCGATCATCGCGAAGTAGATGACCTTGCCCTGCCAGGACGGGAGGCTCACGGGGCGGACTTGTAGGTGCGGCCGTTGGCGACGAGCACGCGCACGCCGTAGGGGGGGACCTTCACGAACACGCGCGAACCGGTGCCCTCGGGGCTCTTGTGCGCGTCGATCTCGTAGCGGCGGTCGAGCGCGTCCTCCAGGAAGGTCCCGGGCGGGGTGATCGTCGCGTCCACCCACATCTCGTGCTCCTGGGGCTTGTCCGAGGTGTTCAGGACGACGAGCACTTCCTGGCCCTGATAGATGCGGGAGAAGGCGTACATGCCGGCGCCGTTGGGCTCCGACCAGCGCGCGTACTGCTCGCCGCGGCGCAGGGCGGGGTACTTCGCGCGCAGGTCGGCCAGCGCCTTCATCAGCTTGTAGCCCGGCGCGGTCCGGTCGAACGCGGGGCCCGCGGGCACGCCCGGCTTGTAGGCGCCGCCCTCGAACATGTCGGCGCGGTTGTCGGGGTCGGCGGGCAGGTCGCCGCCCTCCGGGGAGAGGCGGCCGTGCGGCTGGCGGAAGGCCTGCTCGGTGCCCGCGTACACCAGCGGGATGCCGATGCTCAGCATCACGTAGCCGAGCGCGGCGCGCAGCAGCTCGCCGGGCGTGTCGGCGAGCAGGAAGCGGTACACGTCGTGCAGGTCGATGAAGCGGACCAGGTTGTGGACCGCGGCGCCGAGGACCGCGCCGGCGGCGTTCAGCGAGTTCTCCAGGTCGCGCGTCGGCCCCTGGCCGTGGAGCGCGTGGTTCGTGCGGCGGAAGTCGGGGTAGGCGTACAGCGAGTCGACGGAGCCGTTCTCCAGGAACGGCTTGAGCTCGGAGTCGACGCCGGTGGAGTTCTCGCCGAGCATGAGGATGTTCTTCTTGCCCAGCTTCGCGGCGTAGGCGCGGATCTCCTTGGTGAAGACGGGCAGGAAGCCGGGGGCGACGTGGCGGATCGCGTCGAGGCGGAAGCCGTCCAGGTCGGCCTCCTTCATCCACCACTGCGCGATGTGGATCAGCTTCTTCTGCGTCTCCGGTCGGTCGGTGGCGAAGTGGCGGTAGTTCGGGGGGAAGTCGCCCTGCGTGGCCTGCGACGCGTCGTTCCAGTCGGTGATGACGCGCTTGCGGCTGAAGTCGTCCTCGGTCAGCTCGACGGGCTTGAGCGGGCGGACCCAGTCCACGGGACCGCGCTGGCCGTCGCCGGTCCACTGCGTCTTGCCGTCGGAGTACTCGAACACGGGGCCGGCGTGGTTGACGACCCAGTCGAGCACGACGCGCAGTCCCTTCGCGTGGGCCTTGGCGACCAGCTCCTTGAAGTCGGCCATCGTGCCGTAGTGCGGGTCGATGGCCAGGAAGTGGACCGGCGCGTAGCCGTGGTAGGCCTCGGGGATCGTCATCGTCAGCGGCGAGACGATGATGGTCGTCGCGCCCGAGCCCTTGATGTAGTCGAGCCGCTCGATGACGCCGCGGATGTCGCCGCCGTGGCGGGAGACGCCGCTCTTGGGGTCGCCCCAGGGCTTGGCGTCCTTGGAGCGGTTGAAGCGGTCCACGACGATCGGGTACAGGGTCTCGTCGCGCCAGTCCTCGGGCGACGGGTGGTACGCGCGCGCCGGGTCGATGCCGAGCGAGGCCTGCGCCAGCGAGTCGACCGCGTCGGACGGGGGCGGCAGCTCGCCGTTGTCGGCGTTGGCCTTCGCGCGGAACCAGCCGGCGATCTTCGACGCGAGGCGGCCGGCCTTGGAGGAGTCGAGGGACGGGTCGTAGGTCTTCGCTCCCGCGGGCTTGGGGGCGAGCGGGTCGGCGGCGTCGGGCGCGGTCTTGACCGGGTTGAGCGCCGGCATCGACGCCGAGCCCTGCACCGGCGGCATCGAGGCGGCGCCCTGGACGGGGGGCATCGACGCCGCGCCCACGACGGGCGGCATCGAGGCGGCGCCGACCGCGGGGGCCAGCTTCGCCGGCGCGGGGGCCAGGAGCTTGGTCGGCTCCGCCGGGTTCCAGGGCGACGGCGTCAGCGCCGGCTTGGGCGCGTCGATCGGCGCGGCCAGCGACGGCAGGGCGGAGAGGGTCGCCAGCGGGGCGACGGCGGAGGCGCCGGCCGCGGCGGAGGCTCCGGCGGCGGGGGCCGCGGCGGCCGTCGCGTCGACGCGGACCTCGGCGGCGAGGACGCGTCCCGGCGCGCCCAGCGCCAGCAGCGCGGCGAGGAGGGCGGCGGTCCCGCGGCGGAGGAGGGCGCTCACTTCTTCTCCTCCTTCTTGGGGCCGCCCATGCCCGTCGAGATGCCGGGCTTGTCCTTGTAGAACAGCGTGAAGAACGCGTACGAGCCCCAGGACAGGACCAGCGTCGCGGTCGTCAGCAGGAAGTACAGGTGCTGGTAGCCGAAGCTCGCGAGCAGGCCGAACTGCATCGTCAGGCTGGCGAGCTGATAGAGGTGCATCATCGTCTTCTCGCTGATGACGCCCGCGCGGCGCATCTTGGAGATCGCCGGGATCAGCGGGCCGCCCGAGATCATGCCCATGAACACGTTGGCGAAGATCAGGCTGAGGCCCGCCCAGCTGAGGACCAGCGGGTTCTCGCCGATGGGGCCGAGGACGAGGCGGTTCAGGAACTCGAAGGTGGTCAGCTGGAGGTAGGTGAACAGGAAGTCGCCGAAGTAGCTGCGGCCCATGCGCAGCAGGCCGGTCATCCGGCCGATGAACTTCATGTAGGTCTGGCCGAACAGGGTGAAGCCGGCGTCCTGCAGCTGGTACCAGCTCGTCGAGATCACCGCGCGCAGGAGCGGGAGGCTGCCGTTGTGGACCGCGGTGGCGGCGAAGAACACGCGCACCGCCAGGTTCAGGCCGAAGGTCTTCGTGCCGAGGTAGATGTAGTCCTGGCGGTTCGGGACCGTCCAGCTCTCGCGCAGGAGCTTGGGGGCGTCCTTGAGCAGGGACAGGTCGACGGCGATCCAGGAGCGGCGCTTGCGCTCGAAGGCGACGGGCGCCTCGACGCCGCGCTCCTTCATCCAGGAGCGCAGGGCCTCGGCGAGGTCGGCGGGGACTCCCGCCTTCGGCGAGCCGCCGGCCTTCAGCGTCAGGCGCACGGCGCCGCCGGCGTTCGCCGCGGACGCCAGCGACGGGTCGGCGCGCAGGGCGGACTCCAGCTTGTCGAGGCGCACCGCGACCTTCGTGCCGTCGGCGCGCTCGAACGAGACCTTCGCGGTGGAGGCCGAGAAATCCTTGGCGCCGTCGAACAGGCGGGCGAGGCCGTCGGCGGCGTCGGCCGCGGCCGGCGCGGCGGCGGGGGCGGCGGAAC
>JACQBB010000050.1 GCA_016194625.1 Elusimicrobiota bacterium
GAGAAGCTCGTCGGCGTGCCGATCTCGATCGTCTCCGTCGGGCAGAGCCGCGAGCAGACCATCGTCCGCGACGCGAGGCGTCTCTGGAATTGAATTTCTCGACGACGAATGGACTCGTCAAGACCGTGGGTCTTGACAAACTGCGCGCGCCTGCTATACTCCGGATGTCGGACGTTGGAGCGACAAACCGGCAAACCGACCGCGAGGTCGGGGCGCAAAGCGAAGGGCCTCGGGCGAACGAGGTCGCCTGGCTACCGAAACCAATGATGCTGAAAGGCATTCGACTGCGATTTCGCCCGGCCTCAACTCGCCATCGACGGGATAGAGGGGTTCGATGGTTGGTGGGGCCGGGCCTGTTTTTGGTCCTGGCGCTGCTGACCGGGGTCGCGAAGGCCGAGACCGCGGTCGGCCTGGACGCCCGGGGCGTCGACCCGATGACCGCGGTGGACGACCGTCAGGGCCTGGACGTCCGCGACGAGCTCGGCCGCCCCGTGACGGCGCAGGCCGTGCTGCGGGACATGAAGGCCGCGACCGTCACCCGCGCCGCCGAGGCCGCCTACGCCTCGACCCTGCCGAAGGCCCGCCTGATCCTGCCCGCGCTGGAACTGGCGTCCGGCTTGGGCCTGCGCTTGGTCCAGTTCGCCGTCTCCCTGTCGTCCGCGCTGGCGACCGCGTCCTTGCCCGGGTCCGCCCCGAAGATCGCCCTGCTCCTGATCCTCCTGGCCGCGGCCGTCTCCGCCGCGGCCTCCGCCGCCGCCCGCCCCTGCCCGTGTCCGCTCTCGTTGCGCGCCGGCCGCTGCTGTCCCGAAGTCCTCCGCTGTTAAACCCCGCCTCCACCCCCTTCTTCCTTCGGAAGAAGGGTTCCCCATAGAGTCCTCGACGTCTGTCGTCGCGGCCCGGTCCCGGTTCATCATTCCGTAACCCGGCCGTTCTCGGATACCGTCACACTGGAGTCTCGATGCTTTTCTCGGGGTGTGCCGTGCCCTTCCAATACGCGCGCGCGCGATGCGGAACGTTGCTTTTGGCGGCGTCCTTCCTGGCGTGCGCCTTTTCTTATACGCGCGCGCAGGCGCCCGCCGCCGCCGACCCCGTCGCCGCGCTGCGAGAGCGGATCGTGGCGAGGGACGCTTCGGCCAAGTCCGGCGTGCTGGCCGCGGCGGCCGCGGAGGGCGTCGCCCCGCGCCGTGCCGCCCTGGTCGCGCTGCTCGGCAACCTGCCCGCGGGCCGCCTGACGCTGTCGGACGTCCGCCCGTTCCTGGCGGACCCGGACGCGGGAGTGCGCAACGAGGCCGTGACCGTGTGCGGACGCGTCGGCGGCGCCGCCGCCGCCCGCGCGCTGGAGGGCGTGCTCCGGTCCGATCCGGTCGAATCCGTGCGCCTCAACGCGGCGCTCTGGCTGGGGGGCCTGCGCGACGCCGCCTCGGCCGCGCCGCTGGGCGACGCGCTGGCGGCGGACGCCGACCCCAACGTCCGCGCCGCGGCGGTCCACGCCCTGCGCCGCCTGGGCGGGCCGGGCGCGCGGACGCAGCTGGGGCGGGCCAAGGCCGAGAAGGACCGCCGCGTGCGGAAGGCGCTGGACGGGAAATAAGCGATGAACGAGAGGGCGAACTCGACGCGCGGTTGCCGGGGGGTCTTGGGGGCCCTTCTGGCGGCCGCGTTGTCGCTGTGCGCCCTGCCGGCGGCCGCCGACCCCACCCCGCAGGTCATCAGCGCCGTCGCGATCACGGCCTACTCCAGCCACCGCCAGGTCTTCCGCAACCAGTACGGCTACTGGGTGTTCTTCGCCACGGGCAGCGGCACGGGTTCCGTCCCCGTCTGGACGTTCTCGCAGACCGGCGAGGAGGGCACTTGGAGCGCCCTCCAGCCGATCTTCTCCGGCACCGGTCAGAGCGGCTTCTCCAACCAGGTCGCCGCCTGGTACCACGCGCCGCTGAACAAGATCTACGTGGCCGTCGCCGACGCCAACAACGTCCAGGGCGTCCCGGCCGGCGGCACCATCCATTTCCGTTCGGGCGTCCTGCTGTCGACCGGCGTGGCCTGGAACCAGGGCACGCATCGACAACCTCCTGTGCAACAGCGGAGTCTCCGACCGCGTCAGCGGCCCGATCAACGTCCTGGTCCCCTACGTCAATCCGGACGCTAACCACCTCGTTTGGGCCGCCGGCCACTACAGCGACGGCAACACCGAGGGCCTGTGGGGGCTGAGTTCGGAGGACGACAACAACACGGGCAGCGTCGCCAACTACGAGACGACCCAGCGCACCTCGGGCAGCACGTACGGCCTCAACGGCGGCTCGGCGTGGCTGGACAACAAGAACCTGTCGATCACGGTCGACTCGGGCGGGAACACGCACATCGTCTGGGTGGACAACAACGCCGGCGGCAACACCAACTTCGGCCGGATCCAATACATGCGCATCCCCGTCAACGGCGGCGCGGCGACCGGGACGCACGTCGTGATCGCCGCCAACAGCCGCACGCCGTCGATCGGCGTCGCGTTGAGCTCGAGCAGCGGCCTGGGCGACCGGCTGTACCTGGCCTACGTGGACGACGTCTCGGGCAACCAGCTCTTCACCAGCGCCGCGACGACGGCCGCGCTGACGACCGACTGGGCGCCGGCGACGACCCTGGACCCCGGCGCCGGCAACGTGAACCCGATCATGGGCTACTCGACGGCGCGGCCTTTCCCGCTGCCGCTGATCTACAACGACGGCACGGCCATCAACTACTACGCGATCCGCACTTCGACCTGGCCCGCGCCGACCGTGAGCGCGGTCACCGCTCAGCCCGCCAATCCCCACCTCTCCACCGCGACCTTCGATTTCCTGGTCACCGGCACCGGCTTCCAGAAGTACAACGGCTTCGTGCCGTCCGTGGTCGTCTACTCCGGCCCCGGCGCCGGGAATTACTCGCCGCAGACCGACGTGAACGTGGCGAGCATCACCTACATCAGCAACACCCAGATCCGGGCCACCGTCCGCTTGAGCAGCTCCGCCTTCTTCGGGGGCGGCCCCTATCACGTCAAGGTGGTCAATCCGGACGGCAACGACAACGGCGGCCCCACCTCCGTCTTCTTCGACAACGCCTACACCGTCCCGCTCCATACCGTCGGGAGCGCGGTGGAGACCGTCGCCAACATCCACCGCACGACCAACACCTACGAGCTGACCGTCGCCGGGACCAACTTCCAGACCTGGGCCGGGGTGCCGCAGGCGCAGGTCTCTCTATTGAAGGGCGGACTCGCGACCGGCGAGGTCACGGTCACCTCGACGACGTACGTCGGTCCGGCGACCCTGCGCGTGAGCATCCACCTCAACGCCGTGACGACTCCCGCGACTTACGACGTCAAGGTCGTCAACGCCGACGGCCGTTCGGTGACGCTCGCCGGCGCCTACACGGTCCCGGCGCCCTCCTTGACCAACGCCTGGGTCGTGGGGACAAGCACGAACTCGGCCGGCATCGAGCCGGCGATCCCTGAAGGGACCGCGCGCCCGACCCGCCAGCTCCAGGTCACCGGGTCGGAGTTCTTCGATTGGACGGTCAAGCGGGCCTCGATCACGGTCTCGGGCGGCGGCGTCACGGTGACCAGCGTCACCTACACCGGCCCGACCACCTTCGTGGCCAACCTGACCGTCACCACGAGCGCGGCCGCCGGCATCAAGGACGTCCAGGTCGTCAACCCGGACGGCCAATCCTCGTCGGTCCTGGTCTCGACCTTCATCGTGACGGTGCCCGCCGCCGGGGTCACCAGCCCGTCGGCGTTCTATACGGTCGGCGGCGTCAACTATTCGAGCGGCGTGGCGGTGTTCACGGGGACCGCGTCCTTCGCTCCCGGAGGCGTGTACACCGCGTTGAACCCCACCCAGATCCGCATCACGCGCTTGTCGGACGGGTTCGTCTGGGACGGCGCCTCTTTCTCGGACCCGACGGCGGGCTTCCCGTCGCCCCAATCGGAGAACCAGTGGCGCGACGCCGACGCGGCCGGGACGACCCCGTGGAGCTATACGGCCTTCACGAACACGTGCGTGCCGATCTCCAACACGAACTGCCAGGTCAACGGCCAGACCTACCGGATCGAGACGCGCGCGCGGACTCAGAACAACGGCTGGGCGATGCCGAGCACGCCGATGGACTACTACGTGGACAAGTCGTCGCCGGAGATCGCGGGCATCACCAGCCCGCTCGGCGGCTCGGTCGTCGCGACCCAGAACTCCGTGAGCTTCAACGCCAGCGACGCGGGGGCGAAGATCGGGAAGATCGAACTCTTCATCGCCGACACGAACAACACGCCCGCGACCGGCGACGATTTCTATTGGACCGGGTCCTCGTGGAGCGCCGTCCCCGGCGCGATCTGGCTCACGACCGACACCGCGGGCACCCCGATCATGCAGTTCAGCCCGTCGATCTCTCCGGTCTCCCTGTCGCTGACGGGCTTCACCTCGATCAAGGTCCCGACCTGGACGGACGGGACCAAATACCGCCTCTCCGTGCGGGCGACGGACGGCCTGGGCCTGGTCAGCGACCCGACGCAGAGCGAGATCTCCTTTATATACGACACCACCCCGCCGTCCGCGGCGCTCGTCTCGCCCTCGATGAGCGCTTTGGTCGGCAATCCGAACTGGCTCAACGGCATCCCGAGCATCTCGGGGACGGTGTCCGACAACGTGACCGACGCGCTGAACGTCCGCACGATCTGGCTGCGCGTCCGTCAGGCCGAGAACAACTCCTACTTGCGTCCGACCTTCGGGTCGTTCACGACCAACGCCCAGCAGTTCGAGGTCGGCATCACGACGAACTGGGTCCCCGTGAGCGTGACCGGCAACTCCTGGCTGCTCGACACGACGATCGTGAAATGGCAGCAGTCCTACAACTACCGCGTCGAGATGTACGCGCAGGACGGGGCGGGCAACCTGTACGGATCGGCGGGCGCCCCCGCGTTCATCGGGTATTCGCGCTTCGACAGCAATCCGCCGACCTCGGTCCGCGATTTCCCGACGAACACGGCGACTCCGAACGCGTTCGGTCATCCCGCGACGGGCACCGCCGACTCCCTGTCGTCGCTGTTCGGCCGCGCCGCGGACGGCGTCGGCGAGTCGGGCATGGCGCGCGAGGAGTACCAGCTGCAGGACGCGAACACCGGCGCTTGGTGGTTCTCCACGACCACCGCGCCGGGCACCAACACCTACGGCAACACTCCCCTGCCGGGCTTCTTCACGCTGACCGTCGGCCAGGTCCCGCCGTGGAACGTCGGCGGGACGACGACCACGGTCCAGTGGCAGGTCTGGCAGACCACGGGAATCCCGTTCGACTCGTCCAACGGGCATTCCTTCCAGTACATCACCCGAGCGGTGGACGTGGCCGGCAACTACGAGCTGGTCTATTCGACGGTGAACTTCATCTACGACTCGGCCGCGCCGGCGAGCGCGGTGACTTATCCGACCCCGGGCCAGACCTACTCCCAGCAGCTGACGGTGGTCTCGGGCACCACGCTCGACCAGCCTCAGCCGTTCAACGCGGGCGTGTTCCAGACCTCGCTGGGGATCCGGCGTCTGTCCGACGGCCTGTGGTGGACCTCCTCCGGCTGGCAGGCGGCGCGCGCGGACGTCAGTCAGCCCGCGGTCACGCTGAACACCGCCGTCAGCCCCAACCAGTGGTCGTACACCCTGCCCGCCGGCTTCTGGACCACGATCGGCACCGCCGAGCGGTTCGAGCTGTACGCGTGGGCGGGCGACAACGTCCAGAACGAGGTGGTCTCGTCCACCCCGTCGGCGGAGAACGTCGAGTCGTCCGCGACCTTGAAGGCGGCGTTCGACTACGACGTGGTCCCGCCGTCCTCGACCGTGGTCTCGCCGACCGACCAGATCTGGTACTCGAACGTCGCGCCGACGAACCTGCCGACCTTGAGCGGCACCGCCGTGGACAACCCTTCGTACGCGGTCCCGAACGTCAGCTCGGCCGACGCGGCCGGCATGTCCACCGTCGGCGTCGAGATCCGCGACGAGAACACCTGCCCGACCTGCCAGTATTGGAACGAGGGCACGCACGTCTGGCAGACGACGCCGCTGTACAACCTGACGACCCTGCTCATCAACACGGTGTCGACCTGGACCCTGCCGACGACGAACCTGGCGCCGACGCTGACCAGCGGCCACGTCTACCGCGTGCGCTCGCACGGCCGCGACGCGGCGACGGACGTCAACGGCAACCCCAACGGCACGTATGAGTCGCCGCCCGACATCGTGCAGGCCCAGCAGACCGGCCCGCCGTACATCGACGCGCACTTCTTCTTCTGGGACGCGACGCCGCCGACCGCCGGCATCACCGCTCCGACCAACGGGTCGGCGGTGAACGGCGTGTCCGCCGTCGCGGGCACCGCGGCGGACGCTCCCGCGGGGTTCAACTCGGGGATCGGCAAGACCTTCGTCGCGATCTGTCAGGACGACGGCGGGGGCAACGCGAACCTGGGCGCCTGCTTGAGCGACGTCACCGGCGCGGGCTCGTTCAGCGGAGCGCCGGTCTATTTCGAGGCGACGGGCGGGGCGAGCTGGTCGCTGAACACCTCGGCGGTCGGCGCGTGGGTCACCAACAACTACTACCACGTCCTGGCGGTCTCGTCGGACACGGTGAACAACCGGGGCACGGCGGGCGTCGGCGTGAACGGGACCGACCATATCCGCTTCCAGTACACCGGGGGCGCGGCCAACGGACGCTTCCAGGCTCCGCTGTCGGCGACCTTCTGGTACAAGCCGGCGACGCTGGCGGTGATCTCGGGCACGACGCAGGGCAACACCGGCGTCCAGCTGCAGATCTCGAACAACGACGACTCGCTCTTCTACACCGGGTCGACCTGGACCGCGACCGCGAACTTCTGGTTCCCTCAGGGCGGCGTGATCTCGCTCACGGGCGGCAACTGGAACTACGGGTTCGCCGGGTCCTGGGCGACGAACCGCAACATCACCGTGAACATGCGGGTCTGCAACGGCTCCGGCGGCTCGTGCAGCGGCACGCTCGACACGCAGACCATCGTCATG
Source organism: Elusimicrobiota bacterium (assembly GCA_016194625.1). Next base: position 7,032 of record JACQBB010000050.1, read on the forward strand.
GACTCGTCGGCGCCCGTCGTCGCGGTCACCAACCCGTCGGCCAGCTACCACAAGTTCGGCCAGCTGCCGACCGTCTCGGCGAACGTCACCGATCCCACGGCGCCGACGCAGACGACCAGCTTGAACTCCTCGTCCGTCCACTTCCACGTGGTCCGGCAGAAGGACCTGTATGAGTGGTCGGTCCCGCTGTCGACCTTCGTCGCCCCGCCGGGCACCGACCTGACCGCGACCGCCGGCGGCGGCGCGCTGTTCACCTACACGACGACGTACCTGACGAGCGGCGGCATGTTCGAGGACGGCTACCAGTACCGCGTCATCGGCTACGCCGACGACCAGCCGACGAACTCGGGCACCGGACAGAGCGGTCTTTTCCGTTGGGACGTCTCCGTCCCCACGGCCGCGATGACCGTGCCCATCGGCGGCGTCATCTTGAACACCCTGCCGACCGTCTCGGGCACCGCCGCCGACCCGAACCCGAAGCTCGGCGACAGCAACAGCTCTCCGTCGGGCATCACGGCCGTCGAGGTGCTGGTCCAGAACGTGACCCCGGGCAGCGCGTCGAACGGGTACTTCTTCAACGCCGGCGCGTTCGGCTCGCCGGTCCCCGTCTGGCAGGCGGCCTCGGTGTACGAGGCGGCCGTCGGCGTGGCGACCTTCACCTACTCGAACCCCGCGCTGGACACGGCCCTCGTCAGCGGCCTCTACTCGATGGCGGTCCGCGCGCGCGACCGCGCGGGCAACACGCAGTCCGTGTTCACGGCGAGCGGCTCGTCGATGACCTTCCAGGTCGACAAGGACGCGCCGACGATCTCGCTGACTCTGCCGAACCAGCCCTCGTACACCCCGGCCGCGGCGAACGCGGTCAGCATCCAGGGCCTGGCCTCGGAGCCTCTGGTCAACGGCACCTCGTCGGGCCTGCTGATCGGCGGCATCGACGTCCAGCTGTGGTACTTGTTCGGCGGCACCAGCTACTACTGGAACGGCGCGACCTTCACCGTCTCGGCGACGACGCTGTCGGCCAGCGCGATCGCCGGCTCGTGGACCCTCCCCGTCCCGCCCAGCGCGCTCTCGTACGCCTGGCCCGGCGACCAGACGTTCTACACCCAGGCGCGCGCGCACGACACCTCCACGCTCGCCGACGGCAACGTCTCGGTGTCCAGCGGCAACGCCAGCCCGTGGACTCCGACGGTCTCCTTCATCGTCGACGGCACGCCGCCGACCTCCACGATGACGGCGGTGACCGACGGCTCGTTCCTGAGCGGCCTCGCCGCGCTGTCCGGGACCGTGAACGCCGCGCTGTCGGGCCCCCAGAAGGTCGAGGTCCGCGTCACGACGAACCCGGCGACGGGCCCGGACTGGACCGGGTCCTCCTACACCTTCACCGTCCCGTGGTGGTCCACGGCGACGCTGGTCGGCGCCAACTGGACCTACTCGACCTTGGCGGGGGCCTTCGCCGACGGCCAGAAGTACTACCTGTACTCGCGGGCGACCGACAACGCGGGCAACGTCCAGGCGGCGCCGACCGCGTACGGCGTCACCGTCGACCTGGCGGGCCCGAACCTGGGCATCTCGTTCCCGACGAACGGCGCCTTCGCCAACCCTCCCTATTCGAACAACCTCGAGTCGGTGCGCCCGAGCACCTACACCTGGGGGTCGGTCACGGACCCGGGCTCGCGGGCCTCGGGGGTCGCGCAGGTCTGGCTGGCGATCTCGTCGGGCGGGACCAACGTCTGGTGGGACGACGCCACCAGGTCCTTCAGCCGGAACCAAGCGACGATCTTCTGGTCCACGCAGGTCTACAACGCGGGCCAGTCCTACTGGCAGTACTCGGTCCCGCAGCTGCAGACCGCGCTGGCCGACGGCGTGAACTACACCGTGTACGCGTACGCGCAGGACGCCGTCGGCAACCAGACCGCGTTCGCGACGAACCCCGGCGACCCGCTCGCCGACAAGCAGCCGTTCCTGTACGACGTCTCGCGCGCGACCTCGTCGGTCGCGGCGCCGGCCAACGGCGCCAACGTCAACGCGCTGGCGCAGTTCTCCGGCTCCTCGGCCGAGACCGGCAGCAACCCCTCGGGCGTGCAGCGGGCCTACGCGGCGGTCCAGTACAAGGACGGCGCCAACGTCGCGGCGCTGGGCAAGTGGTGGGACTGGAGCCTGCAGACCTTCTCGGTCAACGACCCGCCGACGCCGCCGCCGTCCGCGGCGTGGGTGCAGGTGGCCAGCACGACGGTCCAGCAGTTCAGCCTGGCGTGGTCGACCCCGGTCCCGGCGGCGATGCTGACCTCCAGCTCCACCTATCGCGTCGTCGCGGTCGCCCAGGACAACGCGAGCAACGTCTGGCAGAACCCGACCGTCGCCGGCGCGGGCGCCGGCTTCCATTACGACGCCCAGGCCCCGACGGCGACGATCGCGACGCCGTCGTTCAACGCCTACCTGAACGCGGCGGCGCTGGGCCAGATGAGCGGCGCCGCCGACGACGAGTCCTTCGGCGCGTCGGGCCTCAACGGGGTCCAGGTCCTGCTCAAGATCCAGAGCCTGCAGGCGTACTGGAACGGCGCCACCAGCGGCGTGTACGCGACGGACTGGGATTCGACCCCGGGCACGCGGTACGGGCAGTGGCAGCCGGCGGCCGGCCTGGCGGCGTGGACGAAGGCGTTCCCGCCGGCGTCGCCGATGGAGTCGCGCCGCTTGAGCCTGTGGGTGCGCGCCAGCGACAAGGCCGGCAACGTCAGCGCGACGCCGTCGATCGGTCAGCTGGACGCCAACCAGAACGCGGACGGCGCGCCGGCCTGGACCTTCATCTACGACAACGCGCCTCCGGCCAGCGGCGTGACCTTCCCGGGTTCCCTGATCGACTACGGCCCGGTCACCATCACCGGCACGGCGCAGGACGCGTTCTCCCTGCAGGACCCCAGCGGCGTCGTGGACGTGAAGCTGAAGGTCGCCCGTTCCGACGGCCTCTACCTGAACCTCGTCTCGAAGGCCAACAACTGGGGCGCCGACCCGGGCTTCGACCACACCGGCTTGACGGGCCAGAACCCGTGGTCGATGGGAGGCTTCACCGGCTCGTTCGCCGACGGCTATCAGTACAAGGTGAACTCCCAGGGCATCGACGCGGCCAACAACTTCGAGAACGCGTACACGACCTACTCGTTCGTCGTCGACCTGACGACGCCGGTCTCGCGCGTGACCCTGCCGGCCGGCGGCGCCTACACGAACCTGTCGCTGGTCACGATCTCGGGCACCGCCGACGACCTGTTCTGCACCTGGAACCCGGGCCTGTGCAACGCCGTCACCCGCCACTTCGAGTCGGCCGTCGCCAGCGTCACCGTCGCGATCGCCGACGTCACCACCTCGACGAACTGGTGGACCGGCGCCTCGTTCACCTCGCCGACGCCGGTGTTCCTGAACGCGTCGTTCGTCGGCGCGTCGAGCGGCACCTGGAGCTACGCGTTCGGCGCCGGCCAGCTGACCTCGAACCACGTCTACGCGGTGAACGCGCGGACCCTCGACAACGGCGGCAACGACGAGGTCGCCTACTCGACGAGCTCGTTCATCTACGACACCACGCCTCCGGTCTCGATCGCCACCGCCCCCGCGGGCTTCCAGGCGTCGGCGCCGATGCTCTACGGCACGGCCAACGACACCCCGCCGGGCAAGCCCGCGGTCGTGCGCGTGACCATCCAGGAGACCGCGTCGTTCTGCACCGGCTCGTGCCACGTCGGCAGCTACTGGAACGGCGTCTTCTGGCAGGGCACGCCGGTGTACCTGGCCTCCGGCACCGTGGGCGCGTTCTCCGGGGCCTCCTATCCGTGGACGATGGACCTCTCGACGGTGCTGTTCGACAACCAGTCGACCTACACGGTGACCGCGCAGGCGGTGGACTCGGCGGGGAACGTCGAGACCGTCCACGGCTCCGCGGACGTCACCTTCTACCTCCAGACCCCGGCGGCCGTCACGACGGTGACCCAGCCGCCGAACCCGGGCGTGTTCGAGTACGGCCCGAACAGCTTCGCGCCGGTCACCAACATCGCGGGCACCGGCACGAACATGAAGAACACCGGCGGCCTGCAGCTCAAGCTGCAGCGCCTGACCTCGCCGACCAGCTACTGGTACGAGGGGGCGGCGCCGTCGTGGACCAACGACTCGACGACCTTCACCCCGGTCAACGTGGTCGGCGTCGGCGCGCAGAACTGGAGCTACTCGCTGAGCTCGCCGTACCTGACGGCGAACGCCTCCTACACCCTGACCGCGACGCCCATCAACGGCGCCAACCAGGCGGGCACCCCGGTCTCGATCACCTTCATCTGGGACGCGACGATCGCGGGCGTGACCATCCTGACGCCCGCCGGCGCTCCGTGCGCCGGCGCGGGCGCCTGCTTGAACGCGACCTCCGTCAACCCGCTGGGGGTCTCGGGCCAGGCCAACGACCCCGGCAACGCGGGCCTGGGCACGGTCGGCAACTCCGTCCTTTATAACGGGCTCAAGTACCGCCTGAAGAACAACTTCGACAGCCAGTACTGGAACGGCTCGGCCTTCCAGGCGGGCGTCAACGACCTGCTCACCGACCCGGGCTCCTTCAACTCGGCGGGCAGCCCGCCGACCTACTCGTGGAGCACCAACACCGCGGTGGGCGCGCCTTTGGCCCTGCAGGACGGCATGCTCTACACGATCTACGCGCACGCCGCCGACCGCGCGGGCAACGACCAGTCGGTCGAGAGCTCGATGGCGAGCTTCTCGTTCGTGTTCGACACCACGACGCCGACCGGCTATCTGATCCAGCCCAGCTCCGGCCAGGCGTACCTGAACCTGGCGACGATCTCGGGCACCTCGTTCGACCCCGCGGGCGTGTACGGCAGCGGCTTCAAGTCGGACGTCGCCTCGGTGCGCCTCCAGATCGAGGACGACGCGACCCTGGTCTGCTGGAACGAGGTCGCGTCGCAGTTCAACGTGGGCTGCCCGCACTTCTTCGTCGCCGTCGGCACGAACCCGTGGACTTACACGAACGCCGCGCTGAACACCGCGGTGACGAACGGACGCCCGTACACCATCACCGCGCAGGCGGTCGACTACGCGGGCAACGTGCAGGGGACCTTCGTCGCGCCGGTCTCCAGCCACACCTTCACGATCGACCAGAACGCGCCGACCGCCGGCTTCACGCTCCCGCTCGACGGGCAGGCCTATCGCTCGGCCCAGCTGAACGGCGGCAACGCGCTGAACGGCACGGCGACCGACGCCGAGGCGGCCCAGTACCCGTCGAACGACGCGCTCCAGGCCGACCAAGCCGTGGTCTGGTATCTGCAGGGAGGGACGAGCTACTACTACGTCGGCTTCTCCACCTATAACGGCACCTACTTCTCCTCGATCACCGCCGAGGCGAGCTCCTGGCAGACGGTCACCGGCACCGCGACCTGGAGCATGATCTTCAACTCGGCGAACTGGATCAGCGACCGGCAGTACTACGCGAAGGTGCGCTCGTCGGACCGCGCGCGCGACGTGGCCGGCGCGATCGTCGGCAACCAGACGGCGTCCTTCACGCAGGGACAGAACCTGGTCTCGTTCATCGTCGACGACACGGCGCCGCAGTCGCGCGTGACCCAGCCGACGACCTCGGGCTTCTTCCAGAGCCTGGCGACGATCGGCGGCACGGCGGACGCGGACCTCTCGGGCGCGGCGTCGTACTCGTTCCGGCTGTGGTACGTGGTCGGCGTCAGCAGCTTCTACTGGGACGGCTCGGCGTGGGGCGGCGCGAACGTCGTCACCCAGCTGCCGGTCCAGGTCATCGGCTCCACCGGGACCGTGGCCTGGCAGTACCCCGGCGCCCTCGTCGGCCAGAACACGCCGACGATCACGCAGGCCGACGGCACCGCCTACGGCCTGGCGATCCAGGGGCTCGACAACGCGGGGAACCTGGAGACCCCGACCACCGTCCAGCTCATCCTGGACCGCGTCGGCCCGACCGTCGTCCTGACCCTGCCGACCTCGTCCTACCTCTATTACGGCGCCGGGAACCCCATCGCGACCATCTCGGGCACCTCGTTCGACACCCCGGCCGGCGTGAACCGCGTCCAGCTGCAGATCGACGACCTGACCGACAACCTGCGTTGGGACGGGTCGTCGTGGGTGGTGCCGGCGTCGACGGGCTGGCTCGTCGCGGTCGGCACGAACCCGTTCACCTTCGCCGCGCCGGCGTGGATCGCCAACAAGCAGTACTCGGTCATCGCGCGCGCGCGGGACTTCTCGCTCAACTTCTCGCCGATCCGCTCGACGGCGACCTTCGTCTACGACGTGAACCTCCCGTCGGCGACCATCACGGTGCCCGGCCAGCTCTTCTATCCGCTCGGCCAGCCGACGGCCCTGTCGGGCACGGCCGTCGATTGGCTGAACTTCCCGGCGACCGAGGCGAAGTCCGGCCTGTCGTCCGTCCAGATCGCGATCCGCGACGCCGGCTCGAACTACTGGAGCGGCTCCGCGTTCACCGCGGGCGTCAAGTACCGCTCGGTGTCCACGACGACGGCCGACCCGACCACGTGGACCTACCCGCCGTCCAGCCCCGCGGGCGACGTCGTCCCGTCGTGGAGCGACGGCCAGACCTACGCGGTGCTGCTGCACTCCGTCGACCAGACGGGCAACGCGGGCGCCGACGTGACCTATAACTTCACCTACGACGCCCAGGCGCCGACGACCACCATCCGCACGCCGCTGAACAACGTCTACGCGACCGGCTTCTTCCTGTCGTCGGGCACCTTCACCGAGGCGACCTCGGGCATCGCCGCCGTCTACGTCGCGGTCGAGGACGTGCTGACGAACTTCTGGGACGGCGCGACCTTCGCGCCGTTCAACGGCGCGACCTCGTGGCGCCCGGCGACCGTGTACTCCTCGAGCTGGTCGTTCACCGACCCCGCGCTGACCGCGGCGATCGCGGCGTTCCCCGTGCCCCGCACCTATACGGTCTTCACGCGCGGCGTGGACGGCGCGGGCAACGACAGCCGCGGCGGCCCGCTGACGCCGGTCGGCGGCGGCAACGCGGTCAAGGTCGACTTCTTCCCGCCGGCGACCGCGTTCACGCATCCGACGAACAACGCCACGCTGGCGGCGAACGTCACCCCGATCGTCGGCACCGCGGACGACCAGTCCGCCGCGGGCACGCAGGGCATCGGCGTGGCCGAGGTCCGCATCAAGGCCATCCGCACGGATTCGTCCAACAACGTCCGGTACTGGGACACCATCGCCTGGAACGTCGCCGACCAAGGCTTCAACATGACGACCACCTTGGCGGGCGGCGTCGGCACCGTGGGCACCTTCCAGAGCCAGGGCGCGGCGATCTCGGAGAGCGCGTTCGCCGACGGCTACCGCTACACCATCGTCGCCCGCGGCCGCGACCTGGACGACCTGACGGACCCCGTCTACTCGACCACCACCTTCCTGGTCGACCGCTCGACGCCGAGCGTGACGCTCGGGCGCCCGTCGACGGCCCTGGCCTACATCAGCACGGCGAACTTCACGGTCTCCAGCGGCACCTTCAGCGACCCCGCGGTCGGCGGCAACCTTCCCGCCGGCGTCACGACCGTCCTGGTCCAGGTGCAGGACATCTCGGGCGGCGGCCACGTGGTCCCCGGCTGCGGCGGCCCCTGCGTGTGGTGGAACGAGTCGACCGGGTGGGGGAACAGCCCGGTGTCGAGCACCGCGACGGTGTACGCGAGCTCCTGGTCCATCGTCGGCCCGTCCGACTGGGTGCGCGGCGACGCCTCGCCGGACGGCCGCCAATACGCGATCCGCGTGATCGCGCAGGACGCCGCGGGCAACACCGGCACCTTCCCGAACACCTTCGCCGCCGTCTCCACGATCACCTTCGACGGCACCTCGCCGCAGAGCGGCATCACCTCGCCGCCGGGGCCGGACGGCAACACCACGACGAGCCTGGCGACGATCACCGGCACCGCGGCCGACCCGCTGGTGAACTCCTCGTCGGCCGACGTCAGCGGCGTCTCCGTCAGCATCCTCGACACGAACGGCTCCTACGCCGGCCAATTCTGGAACGCCCAGCTCGGGATGTGGTCGCCGACGATCGTCTGGAACCCGACGGCGTACACCCGGGCGACGGGAGTGTGGACGTTCAGCTCCCCGGCCATCGACCCCCTGCTGACGAACCTCGCGAGCTACGTGATCGTCTCGAGCGCGACCGACTACTCCGGCAACTACCAGACCCCGCAGGGCGTCGGCACCCCGGGCCGCCTGCTCCTGCAGTTCCAGCCGCCGCCGTCGGTGACGCGGATCACCGTGCCGAACAGCGGCGTGTTCTACAACCAGCTGAACGCCCTGCAGGGCACGGCGAACGGCGTGACGACCGAGATCCAGCTGCAGCTGAAGCGCCTGGACGACGGCCGCTGCTGGAGCGGCACCGTCGCGCTGGACTGGGTGAACTGCACGGGGCCGACGGCCTCGACGGCGACCCGCCACGTCTACCCGACCGCGGGCAACTGGGCCTACCCGCCGTCGGGCGAGGTCCTCCCCGACTGGGGCGCGGTCAACAACACGTCGTTCACGCTGACGGCGACCGGCATCAACTTCGCGAGCATCCCCGGCACGCCGGACATCATCCCGTTCGCCGCCGACCGCTCCTCGCCGACCTCGTCGACGGCGTTCCCCGTCAACGGCACCTTCGCGGCGACGCCGCCGACTCTGACCGGCCCCTCGCTGGACGCCTTCTGGGGGCAGACCGGCCAGGTCAGCGCGGGCGTCAAGACGGTGCGCATGTACCTGAAGCGCCTCGACAACAACTACTACTGGGACCACATCACCAGCACCTGGGTCGCCGGGGTGACGGCGAGCACCGTCGCGTACAACTCGGGCTCGCAGGTCTGGTCCTACGCCTCCAGCACCCCGACGTTGACGTGGATGGACGGCTTCACCTACAGCCTGCAGGTCTGGGGCGAGGACAAGGCCTTCGGCTCGGCGTCGGGCAACACCGAGGTCGCCGGCCCGGCGATCACCTTCGGCTACGACTCATCCAAGCCCCTGATCGCGCTGACCGCCCCGAACGCGCCGCGCGAGCGCGCGGCGACCGTCGCGACGACCTCGGGCACCGCGTCGGCCACCGCGCCCGACGCGGTCGCGCGCGTGCAGGTGCGCTACCAGAACGTGGGCACCGGCCAGTACGCCGACCCCAACAACGGCTTCGCGTTCAACATCGGCCCCGCGTTCGCCGAGCTCGCGTGGACGACGGCCACCTACTCCGCGTCCTGGGCGAACTGGTACCTGTCGAGCGGCCCGGCCGGTCTGGCCTTCGTCGACGGCAGCACCTACACGGTGAGCGCGCGGTCGCTGAACCTGGCGGCGACCTACTCGGTGCCGTACGCCAGCTACACCTTCGCCTACGACTCGCTGGCGCCGCAGACGGGCGTCGTCGTCCCGGCGAACGCGGGCGTCGTGAAGACGCTCCCGTCCGTCACCGGCACCGCGTCCGACCTGCCGGCCGGCAACCCCGGCGTGATCGCCAACGTCCGCCTGCAGATCCAGCGCCTGTCCGACGGCAAGTACTGGCCGGGCTTCGCGCCGTGGAGCGCGTCGGTCGCCACGCTGGGCCCGGCGCAGGGCGTGCAGGTCTACGTGTCCTCGTGGAGCCTGGCGTCCGCCAACGTCCCGACGCCCGCCGACCTAACCTCCGGCGACTCCTACTACATCGCGAGCTCCGGCGTGGACGACGCCAACGGCGGCGGCAACATCGAGGCCTTCGGCAGCCCGCGCGGCTCGACGTTCACCTACGACGTGACCGCCCCGCTGACCGGCATCTCCAACCCGCTCGACGGCTCCTCGCTGAACGGCCTGGCGGCGCTGTCGGGGCTCGGCGTCGACAACGTGCGCATCTCGACGGTCCAGCTCAGCCTGCAGGACCTCTCGATCGTCGCGCCGAACTGCTACAACCCCGGCGTCAACGCGTTCAACGCGGCCTGCCCGAACTGGTTCGGCGCGATGGGCTCGACTTTCTCCTGGAACTTCTCGTTCGCGGTCCAGCCGTGGACCCACGCGCACTCGTACGTGCTGCTCTCCAGCGCGACCGACGCGGCGGCCAACGCGCAGACGGCGGTCAGCTCGGCGGCGTTCACCTACGACGTCCAGGCGGCGACCGTCGCCATGACCGTCCCGTCGGTCGGCATCCTGGGCCCCGCGCAGACGTCGATCCTGGGCACCGCGGTCGACGCTCCGGCGGGCGTGTCCTCGCTGTCGGTCGCGTTCTCGTCGAACGCCGGCGCGGGCTCCTTCTGGCTGACCGCCCTGAACGGCGTCTACACCGCGGGCGCGCCGGTCTACATCGCGACGACGACCTATGTCCCCGGCGCTCCGGACAACTGGTCGCTGAACTACCTGGCGTCCTTCACGGACGGCCAGAACTACCTCGCGCGCGTGAAGACGCTCGACCGCGCGGGCAACCAGCGCACCCAGGACTTCAACTTCCTGTATGACGCGACGCCGGCGGTCGCCACGGTCACCGTCCCGTCCAACGGCGGCTTCATCAGCGCGAACCTGGCGGCGAGCGGCGGCTCGCTCGACCCCGCCGGCCCCGGCGGCTTCGCCAGCGGCGTCTCGACCGTCGCGGTGACCATCGCCAGCAAGGCCAACGGCCTGTGCTACGCGTGGGGCGGCGGCTTCACCGCGCCCTGCCCGAACTTCATCCCGGCGTTCGGCGCGCCGGCGGCCTGGACCTTCACGCCGAACCCGAACCCGTTCGTGCCGAGCGTGACCTACGTGCTGGCCGCGCAGGGCACGGACGCGGCCGGCAACGCGCAGTCCGTCTTCGGCGTGCCCGCCAGCTCGGTGACCTTCACCTACAACACCGGCGTGCCGACGCTCGGCTTCACCGCTCCGGCGACCGGCCGCGAGACCTCGCTGGCGACGCTGGCCGGCACGGCGACCGACGCGATCCCGGCCAGCTTGGCCGTCGTCCAGGTCCGCGTGCAGGACCTCAACGGCCTGAACAAGTACGCCGACCCGGCGGCGTCCTTCAACTTCAGCCAGTCGAACGCGGACCTGGGCTGGTTCAACGCCGGCTCGGGCTCGGTGCCGACCTGGACGAGCTGGAGCGCCTCGTCGGCGATCGTCTACACCAGCGGCCACCAGTACAGCGTGCAGGCGCGCGCGCGCAACCAGGCCGGCACCTACTCGACCGTCTACGCGACCGCGACCGTCGTGTACGACGTCGACCCGCCGGTGACGAGCGCGCTGCTGCCGGTGCTGGGCTCCACGGTCTCCTCCCTGCCGACGCTGACCGGCGCCGCGGCCGACGCCACGCCGACCAACAACGGCCTGGTGTCCAACATGCGCGTGCGCCTGGTGCGCGCGTCGGACCACGCGTTCTGGAGCGGCGTCGGCTGGGGCGGCCTGGCCGAGCTGACGACCGCCGAGGGCGTGAAGATCTGGGTCTCCAGCTGGACGCTGTCGACGAACCTGCCGTCCACCGCCCAGCTGACCGACGGCGCGTCCTACTACGTGACCACCTCGGGCCAGGACGACGCCGCGCCGGTCGGCAATCAAGAAGCGTTCACGCCGGCGCGCTCCTCGACCTTCACCGCCGACCTGACCGGCCCCAGCGCGAACATGACCGCGCCGGTCAACAACAGCATCGTGTCGAGCCTCGCCCAGATCCGCGGCACCGCGACCGACGCGCTGTCCGGCATCTCGAACGCCGCGCAGATCTACGTCGCGATCCAGGAGAACGGCCCCGGCTTCGGCTGCTGGAACGGCCAGGTCGCCGGCGGCACCTTCACGCTCGTCGGCTGCCCGATCTACTATCCGATCTCGGGCCTGTGCCTGGGCGGCTCGTTCGTCGGCGGCGTGTGGAGCCTGAACGCCCCGCCGCTGACCAGCCAGTACCAGTACAAGATCTGGGTGAAGGGCCAGGACAACGCGACGCCGGTCGGCAACTTCACGGCGGCGGCCAGCGTCTCCTCGATCACCTTCACCTACGACACGAACGCCCCGGCGACGGCCTTCACCTACCCGCCGTCCCTGCCGGCGGCGGGGGGCAACCTGGCGGCGGCGTTCACCGTCGCCGGCACGGCGTCCGACAACTTCGGCATCGTGTACTCGTCGGTCGCTTATCAGGAAGCCGACACCGGCATGTACTGGGACGGCGTGTCGACCTTCTCGTCGGTGGCGGCGAAGTACTTCGGGGCGGCGCTGAGCGGCTCGATCCCGAACTACACCTTCAGCCTCGCGGCGCCGGTCCCGGCCGCGTCGAGCGGCCGCAACTACAACCTGTACGCGTACGCCGAGAACTCCGCCGGCCTCAGCACGGTCGGCGCGCCGATCGCGGTCAAGTGGGACACGACGAAGCCCCTGTCGTCGGTCGTGACGCCGGCCAACGGCCAGTACGTCAACCAGCTGTCCTCGGTCACCGGCGCCTCGTCCGACCCCGGCGCCGGCTCGGCCGGCGTCGGCGGCACTCAGATCCAGCTCCAGCGCAACGTGGACAACATCTGCTGGAGCGGCGCGGCCTGGACGGCGAACTGCGCGACGGCCGGCTCCTGGCTGCCGTCGGCGCCGGGCCTGAACTGGGCGGTGACGACGAACCTGCCGCCGGCCAGCAACCTGAACACCGGCCTGCAGGACGGCCTGGATTACACGGCGACCTCCCGGTCCTTCGACCTGGCGGCGAACACGCAGACCGCGCTGACCTCGAACCTGTTCCACGTCGTCCTGAGCTCGCCGACCGGCGGCGTGACGCTGCCGGCCAACGCCGCCCAGCTCAACGCCCTGCCGACGATCTCGGGCACGGCCGTGTCGCCGGTCCCCGGGACGCTCGGGGCCGCCGGCGCGAAGCTGGATTTCCCGCAGCTCAGCATCAAGGACATCCCGACCGGCAACTTCTGGAACGGCGGCGGCTTCGCGCCGGGCCGGGTCTGGAACGTCGCGCTCGACTCCTCGTCGAGGACCGACGGCGCGGTCCTGAACTGGCGCTACGACGCGTCCCTGGTGCCGTGGGCCGACGGCGCGTCGCGCTACCTGATCGAGGCGAAGATCGTCGACGCGGCGGGGAACTACTCGATCGCGTCCTCGACCTTCAGCTTCGACAAGACCGCGCCGGCGACGAACATCACCTACCCGCCGTCGAACGGCCTGTACTTCTCGTCGATGACCGCGATCCTGGGCACCTCGTTCGACGCGACCTCGCCGATCAACTCGGTCGGCGTGCTGATGTGGTACGCGACCGCCGGCACGACCTACTACTTCAACCCGGTCGCGCCGCACTGGGGCACGACGAACCCGGGCCTGCTGACGGTCAACGGCGGCGCCGGCGGAGCGGCCGTGACCAATGCGTGGAGCTTCGACTCCGCGCAGATCGGCGACTTCGCCAATCCGGGCACGGCGAACTTCGTCTGGCGCGACGGCACGCACGACGGCGCGAACGGGCACACCTTCAACGTGGTGACGGTCGCCGTGGACGGCGCGAACAACGCCCAGACGGTCCTCTCGACGCGCACCTTCACTTTCGACAACGCGCCGCCGGCCTCGGGCCCGACGGCGCCGAGCACGAACACGGCGTACAACTCGCTGACGACCCTCTCGGGCACCGCGCAGGACGACGTCAGCGGCGTCGCGGCCGTGTCGGTCTCGATCGTCGACCTGGACGCGGGCGGCGGGCCGAAGTGGTTCAACGGCGCCAGCTTCTCCGCGGCCGGCGAGACGTGGCTGCCGGTCCTTCCGGCCAACCTCTTCCCGTCCTCGTGGACCTTCACGAACGGCGCGCTGGCCTTCACGACCACGCACCACTACGTCGTGAAGTCGTCGGCGACCGACGGCGTCGGCAACGTCCAGACGGCGGCCATCCCGTCGACCATGCTGTTCGACACGGACCCCCCGGTCTCGAACGTGACGAACCCGGCGAACCTGATCACCTACACGAACCAGAAGATCCTGGTCGGCACCGCGGCGGACCCGGGCTTCACCACCGGCATCAGCGGCGCCGGTTCGGGCGTGTTCCCGACCGCGGGCTGGGCGAAGGGCAAGGTCGAGGTCTCGGTGTTCTACGACACCGCGGCGACGCTGTCCGGCGGACCCATCCTGTACCCGCTGCCGGGCTCGACGCCGGGCTACTACTGGAACGGCTCCACCTGGGTCGTCAGCGGCACGCCGGTGTGGGTCAACGCCTCGTTCACCGACGCGTTCGGCAACTGGCAGTACCCCGGCCTGGTCTGCCCCATCCCGAACCCGACGAACCAGCCCTGCTGGTCGCCCGGCTCCTACGCGTCGTGGGTGCGCATCACGGACAACGCCGGGAACCTGCAGGGCTCGGGCAACGCGGTCGCGTCCGGCCCGCACTTCTTCGTGTCGAACGTCGCGCAGAGCTTCAAGATCACGCTGAGCTCGAACCCGAGCACGGCGGGCAACGTGGTGAGCTACGTCGTGACCGCGGTCGACGGCCCCGGCGGCACCGGCTTCCCGGCGACCAGCTACAACGGCCAGGTCCAGTTCATCATGGACGCCTCGCTGACCCCGACCGGCCCCGAGACGATGAACGCCTTCCCGAACCAGATCCCGGACCTGACGCACGGCCTGCCCTCCGTCTACACCTTCACCACGGGCGTGGGCGGCGACAACGGCGTGCACTCCTTCTCGATGGAGCTGCGCAAGGCGGGCACGCGCACGCTGACCGTCCAGGACACGGGCAACGCCTCGCTGCTGGGCCAGGTGACCGCGACCGTCGGGCAGAACCAGCCGTCGCGCGTCCAGCTGATCGCCGACTGCAACGTCAGCGGCCAGCAGCCGGCGCCCGGCGTGATCACCGCGGGCAGCGAGGGCCGCGCGGGCGCGCCGCGCGCCTTCACGGCCGGCCAGCAGGTCCAGTACTGCGCGCTGGTCACCGACGACTTCTACAACGTGCTGCCGTCCTCGGCCGTGACGATCACGGTCAGCGACGCCGACCCGAACAACGACTCGCTGGCCGACGGCGGCGTCGCCGTGATCCCGTTCACCGGCCAGACCACCTTCACGCGCACCTTCGTCACCGCGAGCACGACGACGGGCCACGCGGTCACGGCGACCGGAGCCGGCCTGACGCCGAACGCGTCGAACCCGGCCACGCCGCTGATCGTCACCGGCGGCGCGGGCGACCGCCTGCTGGCCCTGCTCCCGGGCGAGACCTACGTCGCCGGCAAGTTCGCGGTCGCGCCGTTCGGCAAGACCGGAGCGCCGCTCGACTTGCAGGCGGGCACCACCTACCCGGTGGTCGCCTACGCGGTGGACCAGTACTACAACGTGGACCCGACCGTCGCCTGGCCGGTGACCGCGAACGTGCGCACGGACGCCTATACCCCGGCGCTCGGCCCGCAGACGCTCCAGCTGGGCGCGACCGCGTTCACCTTCACGCCCGTCGTCGTCGGCACCCAGACCTTCCAGGTCGTGACCGCGGCGCTCTCCGGCTCGGCCTCCTCTTATGTGACGCCGAACCCGGCCCGCGTCTGGTGGGGCCTGCCGGCCAAGCTGCAGATCGTCGCCGAGGGCCAGGTCGCCGCCCCGGGCAAGACGCCTTACGACTCGAACCCGGGCACCGGCGGCCGCTCGGTGACGACGCCGGCGACGCTGACCGCGGGCGTGACCACGAACCTCACGGTGAACCTGGTCGACGACTACTTCAACGTCGTCAAGGGCACCACGCCGTTCATCACGCTGACCTCCAGCGTGACGATGCCGCTCGTCCAGCTGGACTTCACGAACGACCCCAACATCCAGGGCCGCGCGTTCGCGCCGAACCCGTTCCAGCGCACGCTGAGCGCGGGCACGACCTCGTTCGCGTTCTTCGCGGTCACGCGCAACGCGGCCTTCGCGGTGCGCGCGACGGACACGAACCTGACCGGCACCTTCTACAGCACGGACACGGTGTCCAACATCCCGGTGATCGCCAACAACGCGATCGCGCTGCTGGCGCGCGCGCCCGGCGAGTCCTTCGCCGAGGGCACCGTGACCGGCAAGACCGGCGCGCCGTCCACGCTGACCGCCGGCGCCTCGTACACCGTCGACGTGCGCGCGGTGGACCTGTACAACAACCGCTGCACCGGCGACGGCCGCCAGGTCGCCCTGCAGACCAACGACGTCTACGCCGGCGTGCCCGCCCCCGGGGCGATGGCCCTCGGCCAGCGGTCGTTCGCGAACTTCCTGCCCAGCGCCGCGACCGGCAACCTGGTGATCGGCGCCGTCGACAACGACGTGATCGTGCCCGCGCTCGCGTCGGCGACCGTGTCGGGCCTGACCGTGGTCCCGGGCGCGCCGGACCGCATGATCGTCCTGCTGGCGGGCCAGTCGCTGGTCCCCGGCAAGGTCGTCCCGCCGTTCGGCGTCGCCGGCGCTCCGACGGCCTCCACCGCGGGCGTCAACTTCGGGCTGACGGCGTACGCGACGGACGCGCGCTACAACGTCGTCAACTCGGTGACGAAGGCGTCGGTCGTGCTGACCTCCGACGACCCGTTCGTCCCGGCGCTGGGCTCGGTCGCGATGAACTCCGGCGCGGCGCCGGCGGCCGGCCTGCTGCTGCGCACCGGCGGCGCCCGCACGATCACCGCGACCGACGGCGGCGGCGCGCCGGCGCTGGCGGCCGGCGTCTCCGGCGCGTTCTCGCTGATCCCGAACAGCCCGCTCCGTCTGCGCGTGCTGACGCCCGCCGAGACCGCCCAGCCGGGCTCGTTCGGCAACGGCCGCACCGGCGCGGCGTACTCCGCGCAGGCCGGCATCGGCTTCAACGTGGAAGTGGACATCACCGACGGCTTCTGGAACCTGACGCCCGGCACCACGCAGGACATCACGCTGATCTCCGACGACCCGTCGGCGACGATCACGCCGGCCAACCAGGTCTTCGCGGGCTCCGGCACCTTCAACGTCGTGCTGAAGCGCGCGGGCACCACGGTGCTCACCGCGAAGATGACCAACGGCCTGTCGCTGCCGTCGGTCTCTCTGGACAGCGCGACGCCGGTCGGCGTCACGCCCGGCCTCCCGTCGCGCCTGCTGACCGTCCTGCCCGGCGAGAACTTCTACCAGAGCGCGCCGACCGGCAAGAGCGGCACGCCGGCGCCGCAGACCGCGGGCACGGCGTTCACGGTCCAGGTCGGCGTGGTCGACGCGTACAACAACCTGGTCCCGGGCCAGCCGGCGACGGCCTCGGTCGGCACGCCGACCGACCCGTACGCCGACCCCGTGTCGACGGCGGCGGTCAACACCGCGCTCGGCGTCACCCCGCCGATCACCGTGAACCTGCGCCTGGCGGCGACCGGCCACTACCTGAACGCCACGGACAGCAGCGGCGCCAGCATCCCGCCCGACCCGCAGACCTCCACCTTCACCGTGGTCCCGGCCCTGCCGATCGGCCTGCAGCTGCTGCTGCCGGGCCAGACGGCCACGCCGGGCGCGGGCAATTACCCGAACGGCGGCGCGGTCGGCGCGGTCTCCACGCCGACGGCGGGCGTGCCGTTCAACGCGACGGTGAACCTGGTCGACCGCTACATGAACCTGGTCACCGGGCTCGGCGCGGTGCCGCCCGTGTACCTGAACGTCAGCGACCCGTACGCGATCCAGCCCGCGACCGCGCCGCTGGGCGCCGGCTCGCTGGTCGTCCCGATCACGCTGGTCTCGAAGTCCACCGCGGCGACGGTGCTGGTCGCGCCGCGCGCGCTGGGCGCGGACGCGGTCTGCACGGGCAACGGCCCCGGCAACGTCTGTCTGGCGCAGGCGCCCGCGGCGGTCTCGGCGCCCTTCAAGGTGTGGGCGGCCGCCGCGGCGAGCCTGCAGGTGATCCTGCCCGGCGAGACCCAGCATCCCGGCAAGTGCGCCGTCAGCCCCGGCGCGGTCTGCCGCGTGCTCGCGCCGTCCGAGGGCGCCGCGGGCAAGGACGGGACCCCGAACTCGTACATCGTGACCAGCCCGGCGATGTCGGCCGACGTGTACCTGGTCGACCAGTTCTTCAACCCCGTCAGCGAGGTGCCGGCCGGGCCCAACCAGGACACCAACCCGCCGGCGGTGATGCCGACCGTGAAGATGAGCTTCCCGCAGGACTGGCAGATCGGCTCGCCGGCGGCGGCGCCGCTCGTCCTGGGCAGCCGCCAGTTCACGTTCTCGCCGCTGACCGCGTCGAACACCTACACGGTCGTGGTGGCGACGGTCGCCGCGTCCGCGTCCTCCTGGCCGTCGGTGTCCGGCCAGTCGTTCCCGGTGTACCCGGGCGCGCCGCACCACCTCGCGTTCTCGAACCTGCCGTCGACCGTGACCGCGGGCGTGCCGATCAACGGGACGCTGAGCGCCTACGACCAGTTCAACAACCTGCTGTCGACCGGCCCGAACGCCTACGCGTCGAACGTGACCTTCGCGGCCGAGCTGTTCGGCGGCAACCAGGACCCGGTGTTCAGCCCCGGCAACAACGTCACCTTCTCGTCCGCGACGGACCAGGGCGTCAAGACCCTGCTGACCTTCGCGACGCTGAAGAAGGCCGGCTCGCGCTACCTGCAGGCGTTCCAGACCAGCAACCCCGCGGTCAACTCCGAGGTCGCCGGCTACTCGGCCCGTCCGTACATCGCGGTCCTGCCGGCGGCGCCGGACTCGGTCAAGGTCGCGCCGACCGCCAACACGGTGATCCCGGCCGGCCAGCTCGTGCCCAGCAACCCGGGCCGCCAGTCCGTCACCGGCCAGCTGACCGACGCGTTCGACAACCCGATCACCGCGGCGACCACCGTGTACGTCCAGGTCGTCGGCGTCTTCGGCAGCACCGGCGCGCTGGCGCTGGACTACGGCGCGGGCGGGATCTCCGTCGGCGCGTCCACGACCGCGTTCACCGACCCCAACGGCCTGGTCGGCGTCAGCACGCCGACGATCAGCTACTTCGTCTCCTCGGTGGCGGGCGACTACGCGCGGGTGTGGATCGGCACCGCGGCCGCCCCGGCGGACCTGAACCCGTTCATCGGCACGCAGAAGGACATCTCGGGCAAGCTGATCACGACCGGCGGCAACCCGACGCACCTCGTCTTCCTGTCCTCCCCGACCGCGGCGCTCGTCGGCATCAACGAGGTCGCCGGCGCCGGAGCGGCCTACACCGTGCAGGCGCGCGACGACTTCGGCAACGTCACCACCCAGGGCTTCGCGGGCCCGCTGACGCTGACCGTCCCGGCGGCCGACGTCGCGATCCACGCGGCGCGCGGCCTGAACCTGGGCACCTTCGGCACGACCGGCGACTACGGCTTCCGCGACGCTGGCAACACGCAGTTCATCGCGAGCATCTCGATCGGCGCGGGCGTCAGCCAGGCGACCTTCCGCTACCACGACCACATGAGCTCGTACGCGGGCGTGGACCCGTCGTCGAACACCGCGGCCGGCGGCCGCCCGGGGCTGTGGACGATCCAGGTCCTGAACGGCCCGCTGACCCTGGCGCAGGCGACGCTCGCGATGAACCCGGACATCCCGCGCCAGGTCGGCTTCGGCAACCCGCCGAACTCCGAGGTCGCGGGCAAGACCGTGGACTTCGCCAACAACCTGGCGTCGTTCCAGGCCCAGCTGCAGGACGAGTTCGGGAACCCGTCGGTGTCCACGCAGAACGTCAGCGTGAACCTGTCGACGGTCACGCGCATCCCGTCGCAGCTCAACGACTACGCGGCGTTCTCGCTGTCGAGCACCGCGTTCCTGGGCTCGCGCGTCACCGCGCCGTCCTTCTTCTCGACCACCGCGACCCTGACCGTGCCGCTCGGCCAGTACGAGACGACGTTCTACTACATGGACACGACCGCCTCCAGCCTGTAC
>JACQBB010000060.1 GCA_016194625.1 Elusimicrobiota bacterium
GACGAGGCTGTGGGCCGCGCCCGGCTCCGACGCCATCGCCGGGCTGGCCGAGCGCGCCGCGCTGGACCCGCTCGACCCCGCCGCGGTCGCCGCGTTCGTGAAGGCCGAGCGCGCGGACCTGGTCTTCGTCGGGCCCGAGGCGCCGCCCGCCGCGGGCTCGTCCGACGCGGCGCGCGCCGCCGGCGCGCTCGTGTTCGGCCCGTCGCGGTCGGCGGCCCGGCTGGAGACCTCGAAGGCGTTCGCCAAGGACTTCATGGCGCGGCACGGCGTGCCGACGGCGCGCGCGCGGGCCTGCGCGTCCGCGGCCGAGGGCAAGGCCGCCGCGCGCGCCTTCGGCGGCCGCTGCGCGGTGAAGGCCGACGGCCTGGCCGCGGGCAAGGGCGTGGTCGTCTGCGGGACGCTCGCCGAGGCCGAGGCGGCGGTGGACGCGCTGTCGGCGACGGCCGCCGGCCGGACGCTCGTCGTCGAAGAGCGCATGGAAGGGCCCGAGCTGACCGTGATGCTGATGGTCGGCGGCGGCGCGGCGGTGCTCCCGCTCAGCCAGGACCACAAGCGCCTCAACGACGGCGACGCGGGGCCCAACACCGGCGGCATGGGCGCGCTGTGCCCCGCGCCGGTGGACCGCGCGCTGTGGTCGCGCATCGAGCGCGAGGTCCTGGACCCGGTGCTGGCCGGCCTGCGCGCCGACGGCTACGACTACCGCGGCGCGCTGTACGTGGGGCTGATGCTGACGCCCGACGGCCCGCGCGTGCTGGAGTTCAACGCGCGCTTCGGCGACCCCGAGACGCAGGCCGTCCTGCCGATGCTCGACGCGGACCTGCTGACGCTGGCCGCGGACGCCGCCGCGGGATCGATCGAGTCCGGCGTCCTGCCGGTGAAGCCGGGCGCCGCCGTCGGGATCACGCTCGCCAGCCCCGGCTATCCGGAAGCGCCGAGGACCGGAGCCGCGCTGGACCTCTCCGCCGCCGAGGGCCTGAAGGACGCGCTCGTCTTCCACGCCGGCACGAAGAAGTCCGCCGCCGGCTGGACCGCCGCCGGCGGCCGCGCGCTCACCGTCGTCGGGCTGGGACCCGACCTCGCCGCCGCGCGCGCCCGCGCCTACGACGCCGTCGCGCGCCTGGGCGTCGCCGGACTCCACTTCCGCCGCGACATCGCCGCGCGCGTCCTCGGCGCCCCCGCCGTCTAGGCCCTTTTCCCCCGGCGCGGAGCCTCAAAGGCCCATGCCCCGGGCCCGCGTTCCGCGATAGAGTGGGCGCATGACGATCCTCGCGCTGCTCTGCCTCGCGCCGTCCGCCTTCGCCGCGCAGCCCCCGCGCCCCCGCGCCGCGCTCGACCTGGTCCGGACCGCGCTGGCGGACGGGGACTTCGCGCGCGTCGAGCCCGTCGCGGCCGTCGCGCCCGCCGCGCTGTCGCTGTCCGACAAGGACGCGCAGGAGTTCGCCGAGGCCCTGGTCGCGCTCGTCGACGAGCTCCAGGACAAGGACCCGGTCCTCTTCGCCGCGATCCGCGCCGAGGAGGAGCGCATCCGCGCGCTGCCGACCGCGGAGGAGCGCGACGCCGCGGTCCGCGCCGGCTACCCGCGCCTGGAGGCCGAGCTCTCGCGCTCCGCCGCCGAAGGCCGCCTCAGCGCCGCAGGCGCGGCGAAGTGGGACCTGTTCCGGGCCCGCGCGCAGAAGGCGCTCGCCGACGGCACGCTCATGGAGATGGCGGAGTTCGCCGGCCAGGCCTTCGACGACAAGGTCGCGGCCCTGCTGCGGCGCGGCAAGTCGAGCCTGGACCCGGACCGCAGGCTCCCCGAGCGCAAGGAGGAGTGGCTCGCGCTCTCCAAGAAGATCCACGACAGGCTCGGCGTCCCGGGGAACTCGACCTCGCTGACGATGGCCCAGGTCGACAAGGCCTTCGCGCTCGCCGCGCGCGAGTTCGGCATCCGCCCCGAGTTCCTCAAGTACATGGCGAAGACCGAGTCCGGCCTGCGCCAGGTCGTGCCCTCGAACCCCGCCGCGTCCGGCATCATGCAGGTCGAGACGGTCCACAAGGACGCGTACGCGGGGCCGCGCACCGTCGCCAACGACACGGTCACGAACATCGTCTACGGCGGGCTCCTGCGCGCCCAGACCGACCGCGCGATGGCGCGCGACTTCGTCGCCGCCGGCCTGACGCCGCCGAGCAACCCGCGCGTCGTCGAGTTCCTGGGCGACCTGGCCTACAACCGCGGCCCGGGCCTGCTGAAGTTCGTCGCGCGCGGCGCGGCCGCGCAGGGCATCGACGTGGACCGCTTCGCCGAGTACCTCGCCGGCAAGGGCGGCACCTACGCGATCCTCGACCGCGGCCGCCGCATCGTGATCCGCCCGGGGCCGGGCACGGGCATCGACGCCACGGGCAAGGGTTCCGTCCTGGCGCTCGCCTCGGAGGCCGTCGGCCGCGTCGCCTTCAGCAAGAAGCTCGCCGCGGGCCTGGGCGACCGCAACGGCGACGGCCGCGTCGACCACCTCGACGTGTGGCTCACGCGCGGCTTCCGCTACCTCAACGACCCGGACCTCTGAGCCCGGCGCTCACCGGCCGGGCGCCGAGGTCGGGGGCGGCGGCAGTTCCGCCGGAGCGTCCGCGGGCGGGGACGGAGGGCGCTTCGCCGCTTCGGCCGCCGCGTCGAGGGGGTCGCCGTCGGCGTCGAACAGGGCGAAGCCCCGCGACTTCTCCTTGAACTCCAGGAGGATGCCCAGCGGCGCGCCGTCGCGCCCGCCGCGGAACGTGACCATCGCGACGCCCGCGGCCAGCGGCTTCAGGTAGACCGGCGCGCTCCCGGCGCGGTCGTACAGGAACGCCCGGCCGTCGGGTCCGACGACCTCGACCAGGCGGCGCCCGTCGGGGCTGACGTAGGACGCGCCCTCCGCCGCGGACGGAGGCGGACCCGAGTAGACGGCCGCGGCGCTCCAGCCGTACGGGTAGTAGGAGTCGTCGATGTACACGTACACGGCCCCGCCCGGCCCCCGCCACCACCAGTAGCCGTCCCACCAGTACACCCAGCGCCCGAAACGCGCGTCCCACCACCACCAGCGGTCGTCGTAGTAGCGCGTCCAATAGAACGCCGGTCCCGCGTAGAACCCGTACCAGTGCCGGCGGCCGTCGTAGTAGTGGCAGTAGCGCGACCCCGACGACTGGTGCCAATAATAGCGCCGGGGCACGATCTCGACGCGCTGCTCGCGCGCCGCCGGAGCGACGAAGCGCTCGCCGCGATGCGGTCCGACCGGCGCGGTCGGCGCGACCGCCGGCGCGACCGTCGGCGCGATCGACGGCGCGACCGACGGCGCGACCGACGGCGCCGCGCGCCGGACGCCGCGCCACGCGCGCCGGTCGTCGTCGGGGCGCCCGTCCCCGCGCGCGCGGACCGGCGCGGCCGCCAGCGCGGCGAGCAGCACGGCGAGAACGGTCCTCATGGCCCCCTCCGTCGTCAGAAACCCCACCCCCAGCGCACCGCCAGCGTGAACAGCTGCAGCGGCGCGGTCACCCCGGTCAGCCCCAGCGCCCGGCCGCGGGCGGTCGCGGCGTAGGTCTCCCGCGACAGCAGCGTCCAGCCGGCCTCGAGGCTGAGCTCGCCGGGGTCGCGCGGCGTGAAGTCCACGCCGGCGCGCGCGGTCGCCGCCGCGCCCCACGCGTCCCCGTCGACGAGGCGGCGCGTCTCGCCCGTCCCGGTGTCGGACCAGGCGAAGCCCGCGGCGGGCGCCGCGTCGATCGTCGTCGTCGTGCGATGCGCGCCGGCGCCGACGAGCACGTACGGCCGCAGGCCGTCCCGGCCGAACGAGCGCCGCAGCAGCCCCAGGAACAGGACGCTGGAGCCGGACACGCTCGCGTCGGCGTTCGCCAGCAGGCCCGGGCTGTCCGTGCCGCCGCGCCCCTCGAAGCGGAACTCCCCGCCCGCCGACCAGCGCGGCGACACGTCGCGCAGATAGCGCAGGCCGAACAGCGGCCCCACGTCGCCGTCGCTGGCCGTGCCGCCGCCGGCCTCGTCGAAGCGCACGTCGCTCAGCGGCGCGGCCAAGCCGAACTCGAAGGAGACGTGGTCGCGGCGCGGACCGAACAGGCGCTCCTCGTCGCGCTCCCGGAGCGGCTCGAACGGCGGCGGCGCCGGCGGCGGCTCGGGCGCCGCCAGCTTCGACGAGGGTCCGCCGGCGGAGTAGTCGATGCTCCGCACGGCCGCGGCGTCGAAGCGCCGCGTCCCCTCGGGCGTGTACAGGACGACCTCGCGCGCCGTCGCAGAGACCACGGTCCCCATGTAGGCGCTCCCGTCCTTGAGCACGACGATCGACGCGCCCGCCGTCCCGGCGCGGAGCGCCGCGAACGCCGCCGCCGCGCACATCGTCCGGAGCAGACGCGTCATCGTCCCTCCTCAGGACCCGCCGCGGTCCTCGACCGTCACGACCACGCCGTTCTCGAAGACGACCCGCACGCGGTCCTCCCACGCGTCGTCGGCGAGGCCCAGGCCCAGCTCGCCGCCGTAGCCCGGGCCCATGGACCCCGCGCCCATCCCGAAGCCGACGCTGACCGACGAGCGCGCCGCGCCGCCGCCGTACGCCCACACCTCGCGCGTCGCCGTCGCGGTCCGCCGGTGATAGGTCCGGTCCGGACGGCCGAGGGCCAGCGCCACCTGCTGGCGCGTGAAGCCGACGTCCACCTGGCCCGCGCGGATCTTCTCCTGCACCGCGCGCGGGTACGCGTCGAACTCCGCCCGGTGGGCGCGGATCCGGGATTCCGGCGACGCGCACGCCGCCAGGGCCGCCGCCAGCGCCGCCGCCGCGAGACTCCTCGCGCGCATGGCTCCCTCCCGAGGCCGCGTCAGACCGGCAAGGACGGATGCCGGTCCGACGGGCGCCGCTCTCCCGGACGCGGGGCTTCCGCCGGCCGCGCCGACTCGAACGCCCGCGCCGCCGCGTGCAGGACCAGGGTCCCGACGAAGAACGCGAGCAAGGTCCACGCCGCCGCGACGAGCGCCCCCGCCGTCGCGCGGTAGGTCTCGACGAGCCCGTCCGCCGCGCCCAAACCCGCGCCCCCGGCCGTCCGCTGCGCGAACGCCGTCAGGTCCTGCAGGCGCAAGCCGCCGACGAACGACGCGGTGAACAGCCCGAACTTCACGAAGCGCGACCACGCCGGAGCCATCCCGGCCGGGATCAGCCGCGCCAGCACGGAGTCGAACGACTCGGAGAAGGCCGCCGTCGCCGTCCCCGCGACCGCCAACGCCGCCGCGAACGCCGCGCACAGGATCGCAGTCTCCATTGGGCCCTCCGTCGTCGCTCCAGTATGGCGCTCCGCGGTCTGGAAAGCGGCAAGCCGCGCGCAAGTCGCGCGCAAATCCCGCGGCGGCCGGCGGTCGCCGGGATTTGAGCGGGAATTGACTGGCCCGGCCCGGGTCCCGGGCCTACACTGTGGGCATGAGACCCCGAATCTTCCTGGTCGACGACGAGCCCGACTTCGAGACGGTGGCGCGCGCGTGGCTGGAACCGGCGTTCGACTGTTGCGCGCTCAAGGACGGCGACGAGCTGGCCGGAGCGCTGCGCGCCGGCGCCCCGGACCTGGTGATCCTCGACTTGAACCTGCCGGGCGAGGACGGGTTCGAGGTCTGCCGCCGGCTGCGCGCGACGCCGGGATTGGGCACCGTGCCGGTGCTGTTCGTCACCGGCTCGATCGAGTCGCGCGCGCGGCTGGAGGCGCTGGCGTCCGACGACACCTCGTACTTGATGAAGCCGGTCGTCCCCGCCCAGCTGGTCGCGGCGGTCCGCGGCCTCATCGAGGGCGCGGCGCGCGGCGAGCACCCCGGCGGCGACTGAGGCCCGAGCGGCGGACGGCGCCGGCGTCCCGGGCGCTCCGGCCGCCTTGACGGAGGCCGTTCGATGCCGCACAATAGGACGCGTGAGCGAGGTCCGCGTCGAGCGAGAGGTCCGGCTGGCGGCGTCCCCGGGCGCGCTGTGGCCCCTGCTCTCCAACACCAACCGTCTCAACCGCTCCCTGGGCCTGCCGGAGAACTCTGTCGCCAAGGGCAAGGACCACGCCCGCGCCGTGCGCGCCCGCGTCCTCGGTCTCACGGTCTCTTGGACGGAGAGGCCGTTCGAATACGTCCAGGGCCGCTACTACGCGCTGCGCCGCGACTTCGACAACGGCCCCATCGTCCGCTTCGAGGGCGGCATCCGCCTGACGCCCGACGGCGAGGGAACGCTCGTGCGGATGCACGCCGCGTTCACCGCCCGCCGCCCGTACCCGCGCGCGCTCGTCGCCGCCTTCGCGTCGAAGGCCTCCTCCGACATGGAGAGGCTCTTCCGGAAGATCGACGCCTCCATCCGGCCCGACACCGGGGAGTGCGGCTGCCTGCCGCGCACCGCCACTCCTTCGGACGCGGCCGTGCTCGACTCCCGCGCCGCCGTCCTGCGCGCCTCGCCCGCCGACGCCGCGGCCGCCGCGCGCCTGGCCGAGCACCTGCGGCACGCGCCCGACGACGAGGTCGTCCGCTTCCGCCCCTTCGAACTGGCCGACCGCTGGGGCCTGGACCGCCTCAAGGTCCTCACCGCCTGCCTGCACGCGGTCAAGGCGGGCCTGCTCGACCTCGGCTGGGAGATCATGTGCCCCAACTGCGGCGTCGCGCCGGAGCGCGTGGGCGGCCTCGCGGGCTTGAAGAAGACGTCGCACTGCGACGGCTGCGAGATCGACTACGGCGTCGGCTTCGACGAGTCGGTCGAGCTGCGCTTCAGCGTCCATCCCGGCGTGCGCCGCGCGCAGGGCGGCGTGTTCTGCGCGGGCAGCCCCGCGCACTCGCCGCAGGCCGTCGCGCAGGCGCCGCTGGCGGCCGACGAGACGAAGACGCTGGAGGTCGAGCTCGACGCGCGCACCTACCGCGTCCGCGGCCTGTGCGAGAGGTGCTCGGTGCTGATCGTGCCGCGCGCCGACGCGCCCTCGGAGCTGTCCATCGACCTCTCCGACCCCGACGGACCGAAAGAGATGCGCTTCAAGCCCGGTCTCGTCCGCCTGACGCTGTCCGCCGACGGGCCCGAGCTGGCGCGCGTGGAGCGCGAGAGCTGGAAGGAGGCAGGCGCCACCGCCGCGCTCGTCACCTCGCTCAACGAGTTCCGCTGCCTGTTCTCCTCCGAGGTCCTGTCGCCCGGGCTCGAGATCGGCGTCAAGCGCCTCGCCCTGCTCTTCACCGACCTCAAGGGCTCCACCGCC
>JACQBB010000061.1 GCA_016194625.1 Elusimicrobiota bacterium
GACCCTCGGCGGCGACCCGATCGGCCGCCAGTTCGTCGAGGGCTGGGTCGAGGCGCGCCTGCGCGCGCGCTCGACGCCGCCCGAGGCGCTGGTCCAGCTGGCGCGCCTGCTTGAGGACGCCGCCGACGAGCGCCGCCGCCTGGACGCGGCCGGGGCCGACGCCCGCGCCGAGCTCCTGCTCGCGCGGCTGCGCCTGGGCGCCGGGCTGATGCGCTGGGCCGAGGGCGTGGGCTTGGGCGAGGCGGCGCGCGCGCGCGTCGCCGGCGACCTGGCCGAGGCGGCCGCGCTGCTGCACCTCCCCCCCGACACGCGCCCGGAGAGCCTGCTGGCGCTGCTGCCCGCCGAGGCGGGCGGCGACCTGGCCGTCGTCGCCGAGCGCGCGCTGTCCGACGCTCGCGCCCTGGACCTGGAGGCGCTGAGCCGCACGCTGTTCGAGCAGGGCCTGCCGCAGGAGCTCCAGGACCAGGCCGGACGCGACGGCCTCCCGCAGCTGCGCGCCGACCTGATCGCCGAGCGGATGAGCTCGCGCGGCTTCACGCCGGTCGCGGCGTTCGGGCTGTTCAAGGGGCAGTGGGTGTCCGGCCTCTTCCTCGAGGCGCCGAACCCGGAGCAGATCCAGAGCACGCTCACCGACGTGCTCGACGACGCGCTGCGCCGGGAATTGGAGGAGCGCGACCGCCTGAAGGGGCTCGGCCTCCTGCTCCACTCGCTGATGGCGTCGGTCTCCGACAAGACGCGCCTGGTCGCGGCCGCGCGCCTGCGCGAGGACCTGGCGCAGAGGAACCTGCGCGGGACCCTGGAGCGCGTGCGGATGCGGATGTCCCCCGCCTCCGAGGCCGCCGACGCGGCGCGGGAGGCGTCGGCGGCGCAGGAGGCCTTCGTCGCGGCGCTGTACGCGCTGCGCGAGGACTTCGCCCGCTTGACCACCGAGCTGACGGCGCTGGGCATCAAGCCGGCGACGGCGCTCGGCGGCGGACCGGTCGCCGCGGGACCGGCGTCGGCCGAGCCGCTGGAGCGCACGGCGCGCGAGCGCCTGCTCGCGTACTGGGCCGACCGCATGAAGGACCCGGACTTCGAGCGCCATGTGGAAGAGCTGCTCGCCGGCCAGCCCGAGTCCGTGCGCGCCCAGCTGCGCGAGCTGTCGGAGCGCTATCGCGCCGCGACGCGCGACGCCGACGCCGCCCGCAGCAACGACTTCACGCCGTCCGAGCGGCTCGACCTGCTGACCAAGACCGACGTGCAGGGCCGCCGCCGCGCCATCGAGGACGTGCTGTCGAAGGTCCTGGCGGGCCTGCAGGCCGACGATCCCGCGCACTCGCCGTCGTGGGCCGCGCTGATGGGCTTCCTGCGTCAGGACGTCTCGGCGCGGGCCGACGCGGCCGCGACGGACCTGCGCGGCGCCGACGAGACGCGGCGCGAGCTGCGCGCGACCTTCTCCGCGGCCCTGGGAGTCCCCCCCGAGGGGCGAGCCGAGCTGGCGCGCCTGGAGCTCCTGCAGGCGCGCGTGGACGAGGCCAAGCGCCAGGCCCTGGCCTCGTGGCTGGCGCGCGACGGCCTGGCGCAGGACCACGTGCTCAAGGACAAGGCGCTCGACGCCTACGTGAGCGCGCTGGACGCGTTCGACGCGGAGATGGAGCGCGCGCTGTCCGCGAAGGCGGCGGCGTCCGACGCGGGCTGGACGCGCTCGCTCGACGGGCTGTACGGGGTGCGCGAGAGCCTGGCGCGGCGCCGCGACCGGCTGGAGAAGGGCCGCGGCCTGCTGACGCTCGACGCGGCGATCTCGCTCGACGAGACGCGCCTGCGCGCGCTGCGCTACGACCTGGACGAGTCGCGCGAGGTCGGCCCGGCGAGCGAGTCGCTGGCGTTCCTGCGCGGGATGCGCGCGCGCTGGACGGGCCGCCCGGACTCGCTCCCGGCGCTCGTCGCGCTGCGCGGCAAGGACGGCGCCGTCGACTGGGCGACGCTCGACGACCTGGCCGCGGCCAAGACGTCGGGCCGCCTGGTCGAGATCGGCGGCCGCCGCTGGCTCGCGCCCGCCGACGCCTACGGCGACGCGCCGGCGAAGGCGTCCGACGCGCTGGCCCGCGGCTGGCGCGAGGTGATCGAGGGCGAGGACGCCGCGCGCCAGCGCCTGAAGGACCTGCGCGAGGCCCGCGCCGCCGCGGCGCGCGAGGCGGCGCTGGCCAAGACGCTGACGGGCGCGGAGGTCGCGCTGGTCGCCGGCGGCCCGCTGCCATGCTCGCCTCGCCCGACGCGGGGCGCTTCGCGCGCGGGCGCATCGGCGCCGCGGGCCTGAAGGCGCTCGAGCGCGAGGCCGCCGCCGAGGCGCTGGCCGCGCGCCGCGAGGGCTGGCTCAAGCTCAAGCTGAACGCCTGGGGCTTCGCGCTGGACGACGCCGGGACGCTGCAGGCCGTCTACCTGAACGAGGACGAGCTCGCGAAGGCCGCCGCCGCCGCGCAGGACGCCAAGGACCCCGGCCACGGCTGGCGCTTCCTGCGCGCCGACGCGGTCTCCCTCGGCCTGGCCGACGACGGGACGCTCGTCGCGGTCCGCGCCGGCGACCGCGCCTTCGCGCTCGGCGACGGCACGCCGTCGCGCTGGGTCGCGCAGGCGCCGCTCGCGCTGGAGACCGACGCGCGCGGGCGCGTCACGCGCCTGTTCCTGGACCGCAAGGGATTGGAGCGCGAGGCGGGCGCCTGGTCGCTGCAGGACGTCCAGGGCCGCGCCTGGCAGGGCGGCCAGGACCTGCCGCCGCTGCTGCGCGCGCGCCGCTGGACCGACCCCTCCACGGGCCTGACCGTGGCGCTCGGGCGCGACCTGCTCGCCGCGCGCCGGCAGGCGGCGCTCGACGGGGCGAAGGGCGCCGCGCACTGGGGCTACGCGCCCGCGCAGTGGCCGGGCCTGATCACCGAGATCCCGCGCGGCATCGTCTCGACGCCGATCGAGATCGTCACCGGCCGCGACCCGAACCAGCAGGGCTACCTCGGCCGCGTGAACGCGCGGCGCGGCGAGGGCGGCGCCACCGTCGCGCGCGGGGCGCTGGGCAGCGTCCTGCGCACCATCGACCTGTTCGGCCTGATGAACGATCCCGTGGACCGCTACTTCGACCCCAGCCAGTATCCGGACGCGGTGCGCCGCTCCCGCCCCGTCCTGCCCGGCGACGCCGTCGGCGACGCCAAGCTCAAGACCCCGGACGGCAAGAAGGACGTGTTCTTCGGCGTCGGCTCCTTCGCGCGCGAGGCGGGCTGGGCCGCGCAGGACCAGGAGGCGTCGCGCGCCGAGGTCCTCGCCGCTTTCCGCGGCGGCGTGCGCCGCGAGACGGTCGAGACCGTCCGCGGCCGCGCCGGCGACTACGCCGACTCCTCCGTCGGCCTGGACGTGGGCCGCGGCGCGGCGCTGGCCGCGATCGACGAGCTGGGCTCGCGCCTGGACGCCTCCGGCCGCGCGGCCGTCGGCGCCGCGCCCCGCCGCGCGGCGGTGGACCGGGTGGACGCGGTCGTGCAGATCGTCGCCGGCGCCGACGTGCAGGACGCGCGCCGCTCGGTGTACGAGGCGGCCCTGCAGCGCCTGAAGGACGTTCCGCCGCCCGCCGCCACCGACGCCGACGTCGCGAGCGCCGAGGCGGCCCTGCAGTCCGCGCTCGCCTCCCGCCGCGCCGCCGGCGCCGCGATCGCCGCGGCGTCGCCCCTGCCCAATCTGCCCGGCTACCCCGCGCTGCCTAAGCTCTTCGCCGCGCTTCGTCACTGAGGGCTATCGCCGGTGACGCTGATGCTCATGAGCGGCGTGACGCTTCCGTCACGCTGACTGACGCCAGCGTCACCATTCTCCGGAGCGTCCGGGCCTGACGGCCGAATTGGTATCATCGCCGTCGTGAGCGTCTCCGCCGTGTTCGCCGCCGACGGCCCCCTCGCGCGCGTGCTGCCCGGCTGGGAGCCGCGCGAGCCGCAGGAGCGCATGGCGGAGGCCGTCGAGCGCGCGCTGGACGGCGACGAGCGCCTGGTCGTCGAGGCGGGCACGGGCGTGGGCAAGTCGCTGGCCTACCTGATCCCGGCGGCGCTGTGGGCGGTGAAGGGCGCGCGGCGGGTGCTGGTGTCCACGCACACGCGGGCTCTCCAAGAGCAGCTGATGAACGGCGACCTCCCGGTCGTCGCGCGCGTGCTCCAGGAGATGGGCCTGCCGCTCAAGTACGCGATGCTGATGGGCGCCGACAACTACCTGTGCGTCCAGCGCCTGTCGCGCCTGCGCGCCCAGCCGACGGGCGTGTCCAACGAGGGCAAGGAGACGCTCGAGGTCCTGGACGCCTGGGCGCGCGACGCCAAGACCGGCCATCGCTCCGCGCTCCCGACCCACGTGCCGCAGAACCTGTGGGACCGCGTCGCCAAGGACACCGACATCTGCCTGGGCGCCAGCGGCCCGTATTGGGAGCGCTGCCTGTGGCGGCGCGACCGCGAGCGCGCGGAGAAGGCGTCGATCGTGGTCGTCAACCACGCGCTCCTGCTGTCGGGCGCGCGCCTGCCCCCGTACGACGCCGTCATTTTAGACGAGGCGCACAATCTGGAAGAGGCCGCGGTCTCCCGCTTCGGCTGCGAGGTCGGCACGAGCCGCGTCGTGACGCTGTGCGACGAGGTCCGCATGACCGGCAAGCTGTGCGGCGACGAGCGCCTGGCCGCGCTCGCCGACGCCGCGGAGGGCGCCGGCGCCGCCTGCCTGCGCGCGATCGCGGCCGGGCACGGCCTGCGCGGCGCGGACGACGAGACCCA
>JACQBB010000062.1 GCA_016194625.1 Elusimicrobiota bacterium
CACCGTCATCCTGAGGAAGGCGTACGGCGGCGCCTACATCGCGATGAGCTCCAAGCACATGCGCGGCGACTTCAACTTCGCCCTGCCCTGCGCCGAGATCGCGGTGATGGGCCCGGCCGGCGCCGTCGAGATCCTGTACTCGCGCGACATCGCCGCGTGCAAGAACGACGAGGAGAAGCTGGCGCTGAAGGCCAAGCTGTCGGCCGAGTACGCGGCCAAGTTCGCCTCGCCGTACCAGACCGCCTCCACCGGCTCGCTCGACGAGGTCATCGAGCCCGCCCAGCTGCGCTACAAGGTCGTGCGCGCGCTGCGCTTCCTCAAGGACAAGCGCGTCCCGGGCGAGCACGAGAACCGGGGGAACATCCCTCTGTGAATGTGCTAGGATTGCGCGCCATGGTCCTCTTCCCTTATCCTTCGGAGTCGGACCATTCCCTTCGGTCATGATCAAGGCCCAGATCCTCGTCGTCGAAGACCAGGCCGCGACCGCGGACCTCATCCTGGAGGTCCTGCGCTCGGAAGGCTACGACGCGCAGACCGTGGACACCCTGGCGAAGGCGCGCGCCCGGCTCAAGAAGGCGCCGCCGGAGCTGATGATCCTGGACCGCAACCTCCCCGACGGGGACGGCGTGGACCTGCTCGCCGAGATCCGCGGCGACGACAAGCTGGCCGCCACGCCCGTCATCATCCTGACCGCCCAGAAGGACGTCGCCGACAAGGTCCAGGGCCTGCGCACCGGCGCCGACGACTACGTCGCCAAGCCCTTCAACACCGAGGAGCTGGTCGCCCGCGTGATGGCGCTGCTGCGCCGCTCCGGCAAGGGCGACGAGCCCGCGACGATGGAGGCGGCCGGCATCAAGCTGGACCGCGAGTCGCGCAAGTCCTTCGTGGCCGGCAAGGAAGTCCCGCTCTCCGCCAAGGAGTTCGACCTGCTCTGGTTCCTGATCGCCCGCAAGAACCGCGTGCTGACGCGCGACTTCCTGCTCCAGCACGTCTGGGGCTACGACGCGGGCGTGGACCTGACCACCAAGGTCATCGACGTGACGCTGTCCCACCTGCGCCAGAAGCTGGGCGCGCCCGCCGAGAAGATCGTCGCGGTGCGCGGCTTCGGCTACCGTTTCGACGCCTAAAGCTTCGGGATCTCGACGTCGAAAGCCAGCTGGTCGCCGGGCTTGAGCCCGCGCTTGGCCGCGGCGCCCGCGGGGAGCTCCAGCACGTACTCGCCGCGTCCGCCGGCGACGGCCACGCTGACGAGCGTCTTCTTCATCCAGAAGTTCAGGCCCAGCTCCGCGGGGAACGCGAACAGCATCCCGTAGTCCTTGCCGAGCTTGCGCCGGCACATCAGGCCGGTCTCGCGCGTGGCGGGGGTGTCGACCACGTCCACCGTGATCGTCTTGCCGTCGGGGAAGGTCAGCTTGGTCTTCTTGGCGACGGTCTGCGGGCGGCACTCCTCGGCCTTGGGCGCCGGGACCGCGGCGGAAGCGTTCAACGCCAGCGTGAGGGCGAGGGCGGAAAGGATCATCTCTTCTTCTCCGTGTCCGACATGCGAGGGTTGGCGGCCTTGAGCGCGCGCGCGACGGAACGGGCCTCCTCGGCCCAGCCGCGCGTGCCCCAGGTCCCGAGACGACCATACAACAATCGCGCGGCGTCGTGGAAGAACACCGCCCGCGCGGGGCCGTCGCCGTACACGGAGGCGATCGCGCGGCGCATCCGGCGGCCGAACTCCGCGGGGCCCGCCGGGTCCTTCTGGTGCAGGCCCCAGTCGAAGATGTTCCCGGGGACGACCTGCACGTCGCCGCGGCGGATGTACGCGTGCCAGTCCTTCAGCATCGCGTCGTACTGCGGCTTGTCGGCCTCGTAGAACATCAGCGCGTCGTAGTCCGCGCCGGCGTCGTTCATCATCACCGGGTCCTGGCCGTGGTGCCAGCCTTTGTCCCAGGTGAGCGTGAACGCCCACAGCGTCTTGCCGCCCAGCCGCCGCTTCAGCTCCTTGACGATGAGCGCGGCGCGGCGCGCACGCCACCACTGCCACGCGTCCACGAACGCCATGTCCTTGCGCATGATCTTCTTGCGCGCCAGCCAGGTCATGCGCTCCGCGCGCGACAGCCGCGCCCACTCGGGGGGCACGACGACGCCGGGCATCTCGGCGACGAAGTCGTCGACCAGCTCGTAGCCGCCCAGCGCGTTGCGGATGTAGTCCACGCCCACCATGTCCACGTTCGGGTCGTCGGCGAACGGCTTGAGCAGGGCGGCGACGTCGTCCAAGCGCTTGGGCTCGCGGAGGGACACCGCGCGCGTCACCACCGGCTCGCCGTCCTTGATGTCCAACCCGTACTCGTATCCGGGGACCTTGACCCGGTCCGACATCGTCAGCGAGTACATCGCGTAGGTCCCGAACTTCAGCCCGCGCGCGTGCGCCTCCTGGGCGACCTCGTGCAGGGTCTTCAGGTTGGTCTGCACCCAGACCTCGCCTTCCGCGAGGCCGGGGGTCTGGCCGCCGAGCATCCACACCGCGTCGGCGCCGATCCACTGCGCCCAGTCGAGCAGGCCGCGCCAATCCTTCTCGGAGCCGTCCGGCGCCTTGACCCGCATCGTCGCCAGCGGCGCCACGCTCTCCAGCGTGAGCACGACGAAGCCCGGCGGCAGCGGCTCCGGCGTACGGCGGCCGATCCGGAACGGCCGGACCTGCAGACGGTCGGCGAGGTCGTCGCGGCCGAGGAGGACCGGCCGGTACTCGCCGACCGGCGCGTTCCACGGCACCGGCCAGCGCGCGACCCATCGGCCCGGCGTCACGCGCGCCATCGTCATCTCGCGGACGCCCGCGACCGTCGTCACGACCTCGCCGCCGCGCGTCACCGCCACGCGGGGGGGAGCCGCGGCGAGCTCCGCCTGCAGGGCGAGGTCGCGCGTGGTCAGGCGGACGTCCACGAAATCGTAGTGGAGGTAGTCGGACAGATCCGGACCCAGCCGCACGACGCTCACGTTGTCGCGCCACCAGCGCCACGCCCCGAACACGGCCGCGAAGAAGGCGAGCACGGCGAGGAAGAACGCGCGGCCGCGGCGGTCGTTCGGCATCGGGCGCACATGATACGACATTCGCCGCCGGGTCGCCCGCGGCGCCCGCGCGTCTAGCCGTTCTGTTGCGCCTCGGATATCGCGGAGATAAAAGACCGCATTAGTCGTCAATCCAGGAACAATGAGAGGAGATCGAAAAGTGTCCAAGAGACCGGGATCGAAGTGCATCACGAGGACCGCGGCGGCGCTGATCGTCGCCTGCGCGCTGACGGCCGCCGCCGCGGGAACGGCGCGCGCCGAGGAGTCGGGGAACATGGTGTCCTTCCGCGGAGGCTGGGCCGGGCTGGTCCACGACCGCGGCGGCCAGGTGTTCACCGACGTCAACGGCGCGTCCGGGCGCAACGACGGCCACGGGGGCTACTACGTCGGCGGCGCGCTGGACATGCTGCTGACGCGCGACCTGTGGGGCATGATGAACAACCTGTGGGCGCAGGGCGAGGTCGGCCTGGAGTTCAAGCGCTTCAACTCCAAGGACGTGCGCAGCGCGACGAACGCCCTGACCGGCATCGGGACGACGAAGGCCGTGGTCCCGGTCACGATGCTGACCGTCGACGTCTCGCCGAAGCTCCGCTGGGGAGGCGCCGGGCGCCTCTCGCCGTGGCTCATCCCGGTCGGCCTCGACTTCGTCGTCGTCAGCCCGCCGTCGGACCAGACCGGCTACCTCGACGTCGGCGTGCAGTTCGGCGTCGGCGCCGATTATCGGGTCTGGAAGGAGCTGAAGGTCGGCCTGGACGCCCGCTCGATCGGCTCGCCCTGGAGCGCCGCGATCGGGTCGTTCCTTGCCTTCACCCTCGGCGCGCTGGTCCCGCTCGTGCCCTATCTCCTGCTCAGCGGGGCCGCGGCGTTCGGGGTCAGCCTGGGCGTGAGCCTCGGCGCGCTGGCGTTCCTCGGCTACGGGATCAGCCGGCTGACCCATCGACCGCCGCTCTACTCGTCGGTTCGCCAGGTGGCCCTCGGCGGTGTGGCCGCCGCGGTGACCTACGCGGTCGGGACGCTCGTCGGCGTCCGCGCGTAGGCGGGCGGGGCGTCACCCGGCGGGCGCCCGGAACGCGCTACGCTCCGCACGATGTTCAACCCGCGCGGATCGATCACCGTCATCACCGGTCCGATGTTCTCGGGCAAGACC
>JACQBB010000087.1 GCA_016194625.1 Elusimicrobiota bacterium
ATCGGGCAGTCCTGCCACCACTCGCTCTGCAGCTCGGCGATGCGGTCGAACATGCGCTGGGACACCGCGCGGGGGTTGGTCTCGCCGGGGCGCGCGCCCTCGATGAGGTCGCACTTCAAGCGGAACACCGAGCCTTCGGGCGGGCGCACGGTGGTGGCGATCTGGTCGTCGGCGCGCAGGTACACGCACAGGATCTTCGCGTTGGGCACGTCCAGGCACATCTTGCCCAGGAAGTCCTTCGGGCGCTTGGCCTCGAACCAGCCGGAGCGCGAGCGGCCGGCCTCGGGGTAGACGAAGACGGCGCCGCCGCCGCGCATCACCTCGACGCACTTGTCGTAGGCGCGCTGGCGGAAGGCCTCGGAGGCGGCGTCCTCGCCGCCGCGCAGGAAGGGGATGCAGCGGACGAGGTAAAGGAGGCCGCGGATGAGGGCCGACTTCAGCGGCCCGCCCAGCTTGTAGTAGTTGGTGTACTCGGGCGTGGACCACGGCATCCGGCGCTCCTCGGCGGAGCGCGACATGGGCACCAGCGCCCAGTAGATCAGGAACGAGTCGATCAGCGTCAGGTGGTTGGCGGCCCAGATGATGGGTCCGTCGTGGGCGTCGAGCTTGCGCCAGATCTCGGCGCGCACCGCGTCGATGTCGTCGGCCAGCGAGTACCGGAAACGGAGCCGCGCGGTCGCCGCCACGAACAACGCCAGTGGCACGGCGACCGCGCGGCTGATGAGGCGCTGGCGCCGGAGGGACTTCAGGTCCTCGGGCGTCAGGGCCATCTTAGGCGATCTTCTCGGCGGCGGAGACGGCCTCCTGCAGGGCCGAGCGGACCTCGGCGACCTTCGCGTCCTCGCACGGGCGGCGCTTGCCGGCGGCCTCCGCGACCTCCTGGGACACGCGCAGCTTCGCGGCGCTCATCTTCAGGCGGGTGCGGATCTCGGCTTCCTCGGTGCGCAGCTTGGCGAGCGCGGCGGCGTCGCCGCCCGCCGACAGGCCCTTGATCTTGTCGAGCGCGACGGTCAGCTCGTTGTTGAGGGCGTCGTAGGCGGTCTTGTCGTTGACGAAGGTCTTCTGCTTGGCCGCGGCCAGCTTGGCCGCGTCGGCGAGGAGCGCGTCGTAGTCCTTCGCCTGGGCGGCGAGGGTCTTGACGTTCGCGACGGCCTCGGAGCGCTCGGCGCCCTGGAGCTTCTCGACCTTCGCGGCCATCTTCTTGAGCGCGTCGGCCATCTTCCAGCCGTCGGCGGTCGCCATGATGTAGGCGAAGGAGACCACGTTCTGGAGGTAGGCGTCGTTCTTCGGCATGTGGCCGAGGTCCATCAGCATCTTGACCGACAGGCCGGGGGTCGCGGCGAGCGCGTCCTGGCCGTCGAGGATGCGCAGCTTGCCCAGCTCGCCCGCGGTGAGCTTGTACTCCGCCGAGCCTTCGGCGACCGGGGTCTTGGCCGTCATCTTGGTGAGGAACTGGCGCTCGATCGACATCGTGATGTCGGCCAGGTTGGACGACTCGATGCCCATGCCGACGATGTGGCCGAGGTAGGGGGTGTTCCCGTCGGCCTTCGCGTAGTTCGCCTCGTTCGTCGCGTACTTCTTGACGCCCGCGGTGATACGCTTCTCGGCGTCCTCCGGGGTGATGGTGTTCAGATCCGTCGCCTCGACGACCGCCGCCTTGCGCATGAATGCCATTGTGTTCGTTCCTCCTGATTCCTTAACGAGATTCTATCACTTGCCGTCCCAGCGTTTGAAGAGCAGGCAGCCGTTCACGTCGCCGAAGCCGAACGAGGCCTTGATGACGTACTCGAGCTCCTTCTCGACCATCGCGTGGGGGATGCTGTTCCCGACGGGGATGAGCGGGTGCACATCCTCGGAGTTGATCGAGGGGTGCACGTAGCCGTTGACCAGCTGGTCGACCGCGGCCACCGACTCCAGGGCGCCGGCGGCGCCCAGCGTGTGGCCGATCATCGACTTGGTGGATTGGATCAGCGGGAACTTGTCGAGCGGCAGCTCCAGCGCCTTGATCCAGCTGCCGACCTCGCGCGGGTCCGCGCCGGTCGAGGTCAGGTGGCCGTTGATGAGGGAGATGCGCTTCGGGTCCAGCTCGCCGTCCTTGATGACGCGGCGGATGGCGCGCGCGACGCCGTCCGGATTGGGGAAGGTCATCGTGCCGCCGTCGCGCTGGCCGCCGGAGTTGCAGTAGGCGGCGACCAGCTCGACGAGGATCTTCGCGCCGCGCTTGCGCGCGTGCTCGAGCGTCTCCAGGCGCAGGACGCCGGCGCCGCCCGCGGGCACGAAGCCGCAGGCGCCCGCGCCCATCGGCTGGCAGCCCTTCTCGGGCATCTCGTTGAACTTGGAGCACAGCACGTCGCGCATCGCGTCGAAGCCGGACCAGGTGCCGTAGTGCGTGCCCTCGGCGCCGCCCGCGTACATCGACTCGGCGTAGCCGAGCTGCATGTGCTTGAACGCTTCGAAGATCGCCTCGGTGCCGGTGTTGCAGGCGGACGAGTTCGTGGTCGTCTGCCCGCCCAGGCCCAGGAACTTGCCCACGGCGACGGAGACCGAGCTCTCCATGATCTTGGGGACGATGTCGGTGCCCATCGGCCGGCAGCCCATGCCGGGCTCCTGGTCGGCGGCCTCGGCCATCACGGGGCCGAGCTCCTCGAACATCGTGTCCATGCCGCCGATGCCGCAGCCGACGATCGCGCCGGTGTCCCAGTCGACGGGCGTCTCGGCGTAGCCCTTCTTCAGGTCCACGACCACGCCCGACATGCGCGCGGCCTCGACGGCGGCCATCGTCGCGTACACCATCGCCTCGTTGAGCTTGGCGAGGTCCGCGCCGGGGATCAGCGCCTCCGCCTCGTCGGGGCCGACCGGCGGCTTGCCGCCGATCTGGCAGGCGAACTTCAGGTCCTTGAGCTCCTGGTGGAAGGAGATGCCGGACTTGCC
>JACQBB010000088.1 GCA_016194625.1 Elusimicrobiota bacterium
ACGGCCGCCCTGCTCACCTCCGAGTGCCCCGAGTGCCGCGGCTCCGGCCGCGTGCTCTCCCCGGA
Organism: Elusimicrobiota bacterium; assembly: GCA_016194625.1. The sequence continues at coordinate 66 of JACQBB010000088.1, forward strand.
GACCCTGCGCATCAAGATCCAGCGCGAGATCTTCGAGATGACCGGCGGACGCCCGGGCGGCTCGATCCGCGTGCTGCTGCACCCGGACGTCGCCGAGTCGTTCCGCTCCCAGCACGGCGTCATCGAGAAGAACGTCCAGCGCTCGATCAAGATCCAGAGCGACCCGCAGCTGATGTGGGAAGACTACCGGATCGTCCTGGAGTGATGAGACTCGCGCTCCTCCTGACGGCGGCGTCCCTCGTCCTCGGCCCCGCGCCCGCGCGCGCGGCCGAGACGGTGGCCGTCGTCGTCTCGGGGTCGCCGATGGACCCGGTCCCGTCCTACAAGGCGGGGGGGGAGCTGTACCTGGACGCCAAGCGCGTCGCCGAGGTCTACGGCGGTCAGGTGTACTCTTATCCCGTGTCGGGGCGCGTCCAGCTGACCCTGCGCGGCCGCACGGTCCAGTTCCTGGTGGACACGAAGAAGGCGACCGCGGGCGAGGCGGCGTTCGAGCTGTCCTCGCCGGTGATCGTGCGCGCCTCGCGCGCGTTCCTGCCGCTGTCGTTCCTGTCCTCGGACGCGTTCGAGCGCTGGAGCGGCTACGACGCCCGCTTCGACGCGGGGACCAAGACCCTGCAGGTCGAGAAGCGCACCACGGCCGGCCCGGCGCGCGCGTTCTCGTACAAGGGGCGCACGCGCCTGACGCTGGACCTGGGCCCGGGCGTGACCTACCAGGCCGTCGCGCGCGGCGTCGGCGCGATGGAGGTCGTCATCCCGTTCGGCGTCGTGGACGGCGACGACAAGGTCGAGGTGGACGACGGCGTCCTCTCCTCGTACCAGGTCAAGCAGGAGGCCCGCTCGGCGAAGGTGACGGTGCGCTTCGCGGAGTCCGGCCAGCGCTGGAAAGCCGCCGAGCTGGCCGACCCGCGCCGACTCGTCGTGGACGTGTACGCGCCCGGAGCCGTCCCGCCCGCGGAGACGCCGGTCGACGAGCCCGCCGCGAAGGCGGCCAAACCCGCGCCCGCCGCGGAGGCGGCGGAGGCCGCGACGAAGCCCGCGCCCGAGACCGCGAAGGCCGCGCCGGCCGCCGTCGCGAAGGCCGCGCCGGCGGCCGCGCCCAAGCCCGCCCCGGCCAAGCCCGCCGAGCCGCGCCAGCGCACGATCGTCATCGACGCCGGCCACGGCGGCAAGGACCCCGGCGCCACCGGCACCCGCGGCACCAAGGAGAAGGACATCACGCTCGCCGCCTCGCTCGAGCTGGCGCGCGTCCTGCGCGAGCGCGGCGATTTCAAGGTCGTGCTCACGCGCGACGACGACACCTTCGTCCCGCTCTCCGACCGCTCGAAGACCGCCAACGACCTCGACGCCGACCTGTTCGTCTCCCTGCACTGCAACGCCAACCGCAGCCGCCGCGAGACCGGCTTCGAGGTGTACTCGGTCTCCGAGCGCGCCAGCGACCCCGAGGCCGAGGCGCTCGCCGCGTCGGAGAACGCGGCGCTCGAGCTCGAGGGCAAGAAGCCCGAGGAGGAGGCGGCCAAGCTCATCCTGCTGGCGATGACCAAGACCGAGATGCTCAACGAGTCCGCGCCGTTCGCCGCGCTCGTCGAGCGCTCGATCGCCCGCCGCGCCGGCGTCTCCGACCGCGGCGCCAAGCAGGCCGGCTTCTACGTCCTGCGCGGCACGCACGCGCCCGCGATCCTCGTCGAGATGGCCTTCGTCAGCAACCCCAAGGACGAGGCCCAGCTGGGATCGCGCCGCTTCCGCCGCAAGATGGCGGAGGGCGTGGCCGCGGGCATCGCGGACTACGCGCGCAAGAAGGGGTGGCTCGAATGAGCGCGCGCTCCCCCATCGGCGTGTTCGACTCGGGCCTGGGCGGGCTGACCGTGTTCCGCGCGCTCGCGCGCCGGATGCCCGAGGAGTCGCTCGCGTACTTCGGCGACACCGCGCACGTCCCCTACGGCTCGAAGTCGCCGGAGGCGATCGCGCGCTACTCGACGGCGGTCGCGCGCTTCCTGGCCGGGCGCGGCATCAAGCTGCTCGTGGTCGCCTGCAACACCTCGTCGGCGTGGGCCCTGCCCGCGGTCCGCAAGGCCGTGAAGGTCCCCGTGATCGGCGTCGTCGAGCCGGGCGCGCGCGCCGCGCTCGCGGTCACCCGCGGCAAGCGGGTGGGGATCATCGGCACCGAGGCCACCGTGAAGTCGGGCGCGTACCCGAAGGCGCTCGCCGCGCTGGCGCGCGGGGTCAAGACGGCGTCGGCCGCCTGCCCGCTGTTCGTGCCGCTCGTCGAGGAAGGCTGGTGGACGGGGGCCGTCGTCGCCGAGGTCGCGCGCCGCTACTGCGCGCCGCTGAAGGCCGCGCGGGTGGACACGCTGATCCTGGGCTGCACGCATTACCCGTTCCTGAAGCCGGTGCTCGCCAAGGCGATGGGCCCGCGGGTGCGGCTCATCGATTCCGCCGAGGAGACCGCGCGCGAGACGGAGCGCGTGCTCTCCGAGCTGGGCCTGCGCGCGCCGAAGGGCCGCCGCGGGCGCCGGGAGTTCTACGCGTCCGACGCGCCGGAGCGCTTCGCGCGGCTCGGCCGCCGGATGCTGGGGAGCGCCGTGGGGCGGGTGCGCCTGCACCCGTTCGACGCGTGAGGAGACGATGAACGAGCTTCTGAGGATCGTCGGTCTGGCGAAGGTCCGCGCGGACGCGGGCTTCTCGCGCGTCGGGCGGCGGCTCAACGCCGCCGACCCCGCCGACCGCGCGCTGATGACGCTGGCGGCGCGCGCGGCGTCGTGCGGGAACGCGCTGATGCTGCTGTGCCGCGAGGGGCACGCCAACGAGTCCCTGCCGCTGCTGCGGGCGCTCGCGGAGATCGCGCTGACGATGCGCTGGATCGTCGTCGCCGACGCCCCGTCGCGCGCGCGCGCCGCGCTCGCGGAGCTCGACGCGCCGAAGTGGGAGGCTCTGTGGCCGGAGGCGCGCGCCCGGGAGCGCGCGGAGGGCTTCGGCGTGCCCGCGTGGGCGGCGGCCGCGGCGTTCGGCTCCGCGCCGGATTTCGCGCGCGGCAACGCGCAGGGCCTGCCGTGGGGACACGTGTTCTCCGACGGGCTCCTGCCGGGGCGCAAGCCGGAGGAGGTCCTGCCGGCCGCGGCGCTGTGGCTGGCGCTGGCGTTGGAGGCTTTGGATCGCAGATGGCCGGGGGATTTCCCGGGAGCGGCGGAGATGCGCGACGCCGTGCAGATTTCGAGAGGTCAATGAGATGATGAACGAAGAGAACGTCGGACAGGGCGGGCAAACGGGACAGGGTCCTTCCGGAGGAGCTCCGTCCGGCGGTCAGGGCGGCGGCCAGGGCGGCCAAGGCGGCGGCTCGGGCGGCCAGCAGCAGCGCCAGGGCGGCGGCCAGCACGGCGGCGGCCAGAACCAGGGCCAGCACCACGGCGGAGGCGGCGGCCGGCGCCGGCGCCGGCGCCATCGCGGAGGCGGAGGCGGCGGCGGGGGCGGCCAGCACGGCAACCAGCAGCGCCAGGGCGGCGGCCAGCACCAGCAGCACGGCGGCCACAACCGCGGCGGCGGCAACCACAACCAGGGCCAGCGCCAGCCTCAGGTCCCGCAGACGCCCCAGCGCTCGGAGATCGAGCAGGCGTTCTCGCAGATGACGCCCGTCGACCCTTATCAGTGGCTGCAGATGGAGAAGGGCTCGACCGACCCGTCGATGCGCGCGCTGGACATGCTCTCGCCGATCGGCAAGGGCACGCGCGGCCTCATCGTCGCGCCGCCGAAGGCGGGCAAGACGACCTTCCTGAAGCAGATCTCGAACGCGGTCCACGCGGTCGACCCGAAGGTCCGCCAGTACTGCCTGCTCGTCGACGAGCGTCCCGAGGAGGTCACCGACTTCAAGCGCTCGGTGCCCGCCGAGGTGTGGGCCAGCTCGTCGGACCAGAGCTACCAGCAGCACAAGAAGATCGCCGAGGACCTGATGAAGACGGCCATCGAGAAGGTGGTCGCCGGCGAG
>JACQBB010000034.1 GCA_016194625.1 Elusimicrobiota bacterium
TGGCGCACGGCCACGCCGACCACGCGATCAAGGCCGTCGAGGCCCTGCGCAAGAAGTTCGGCAAGGCCGAGATCGTGGCCGGCAACGTGGCCACCTATGAAGGAGCGCGCGACCTGGCGTCGGCGGGCGCCGACGGCATCAAGGTCGGCGTGGGCCCCGGCTCCATCTGCTCGACGCGCATCGTCTCCGGCTCGGGCGTGCCCCAGCTCACCGCGATCATGGACTGCGCCAAGATCACGCGCGAGAAGGGCGTGCCGATCTGCGCCGACGGCGGCCTGCGCGACTCCGGCGACCTGGCCAAGGCCTTCGCGGCCGGCGCCTCCTCCGTGATGCTGGGCTCGCTGCTCGCCGGCGCCGAGGAGTCCCCGGGCTGGACGGTCGTGCGCGGCGGCTCGCGCTGGAAGATCTACCGCGGCATGGCGTCGCTGGGCGCGACGCTCTCGCGCAAGAAGAAGGAGAGCCGCGACGCCGAGGACCTCAACCCGATCGAGGTCGCCGAGGTGGTGCCCGAGGGCGTCGAGTCGATGGCGCCCTACAAGGGCCCCGTCGCCGACGTCATCCATCAGCTCATCGGCGGCGTGCGCTCCGGCATGAGCTACTGCGGGGCGTCCTCGCTCGAAGAGATGTGGAAGAAGGCCGAGTTCATCCGCATCACCTCGGCCTCGTGGGCCGAGTCGCGCCCGCACCACCTCGACAAGTAGGCGTCAGGCCGTCTCGCGCCGCAGGCGCTCGGTGATCCACATCCGCAGCATCGTGGAGAAGTTCACCCCGCGTCGAGCCGCGAGGTTTTCGATCCGGCGGACCGCGGATTCTTCCAGCCGAAGGGAGATGTACCCGCCCGGCTTCGGGAACTCCATCCGGACTCGCCGGCCTGGCCGCCCCTCATCGATCAGAGAAGTCTTGTCGTAATAGCGGCGAAGCTCCGCGTCGGTAGACTTTCGTTTCTTGGTCATGGAGTCAGCGGTTTCGCTGAAAGGCACGGCATGAACTTCCGGCGCATAGCACGGAAGCTATGGTTCTTGCATCGTGTAAGCGGCCATATCACGGATGCTATGGGATGTATCGTTCAGGCAGGAACAGCGAGAGACCGCGCGAGAGCCTCGACGAACGAGGAGGCGGTCGGCCAGCGCTTGGCGGGGTCCGGGTCCAGCGCGCGCGCGATGGCCGCGTCGGCGGCGGGCGGCAGACCGGGGGCGGCCTCGGCGAGCGGGCGGTACATGCGCTCGACCTTCATCATCAGGCCGCCGGTGGGGAACGGGGTGCGGCCGGTGAGCGTCTCGTAGGCGCAGGCGCCCAGCGCGAACACGTCCGCCGCGGGGCCGACGCCGCCGCCCTGCTCCTGCTCGGGCGCCATGTAGGCGGGCGTGCCCGACACCTCGACCTTCGACAGGGTGGACATGGTCTCGGCGACGCGCCGCGCGATGCCGAAGTCCATGACCTTCACGGCGCCGCCGTGCACCATCATGTTCGCGGGCTTCAGGTCCTGGTGGACGACGCCCGCGTGGTGCGCGTAGTCCAGGGCGGCCCCCACCTGGCGCAGGACCGACACGGCCTCGGCCGGGGCCAGCGGCCCGCGGCCCAGCCGCTCGTGCAGGGTCTCGCCCGACACCTTCTCGAAGACGAGGAAAAGCCCCTCGGCGTCTTCGTGGATCGCGTGGATCTCGACGATGTTCGGATGCTTGAGGGCGGCGACGGTGCGCGCCTCTTTAAGGAAGCGGGCGCGCTCGCGCGGGCTGTCGGCCACCTCGGCGCGCAGTTTTTTAAGCGCCACCGCGCGCTGGAGGCCCAGGTCCATCGCCTCGTACACGACGCCCATGCCGCCCTGGCCGAGCGTGCGCAGGATCTGAAAACCGGCCGGCGCCGCCGCGGGGCGCGCGCCGCGCGCCAGCAGTTCGTGGTCCTCTTGGCGCATCGCCAGGCGCACCGACGACTCGCCGCGCTTGCGGAAGATCGCGAACGAGAAGAACAGCAGGGCCGTGCCGATCGCGCCCAGCCACACCGCCGTGGAGCGCGGCCGCCGGGACGCCGCGGCCGGGCCCGCCGCGCGCTCGCGGTACAGCGAATCGAACTGGTTGTCGAGGAGGGCCGCCTGCTTCAGGTCGGCCAACTCGGCCGCGCGGTCGCCCAGCGCCGCGTGCGCGGTCGCGCGCGCCGCGAACAGCTGGGCGTCGTTGGGCGTCTCGGCCAGCGCCCGGTCGGCCTCCTCCAGCGCCTGCTGGGGATGGCCCAGGTCCACCATGTCGTCGATCAGCGTGCGGTGCGCGCGCGTGTCCCACGGCATGATCTTGAGCGCCGACTTGGCGTCGGCCGCCGACGGCTCGTACTTGCCCATGCGGCGCAGGACCAGCGCGCGGAAGCGCAGCGCGATCTCGTCGCTGGGGTTGTCGCCCAGGCGGCGGTCGAGCAGGGACTTGGAGCCCTCCAGGTCGCCCACCCCGAACTTGGTGACCGCGTCGCGCACCAGCGGGTTCGACAGCCGCGCCCCGCCGTCGCGCGCCGCCGCCGCGTTCATCTCGGCCAGCCGCGCCGGCGAGATCCACCCGCCGCCCAGCGCCGGCAAGCCGATCGCCGACGCCAGCTCGGGCTTGCCCGTCACCGAAGCCCCCGGAGGCGGCGCCTCGCCCGCGTCCCCGCGCAAGCCCGCCAGCAGCTCCTTGGCCCGGTCCTTGACCGACGACTCCGTCTTGACCCTGCGCTCCCCGGCCGCCACCAGCGCCTGCAAGGATTTGTTCTCCGGCTCGCGCGCCAGCGCGGCCCGCGCCAGCGCCAGCGCCCCCGCCGCGTCCCCCGCATCGGCCAGCGACGCGTAAGTCTTCAGCGTCGCCGCCGTCCGCGGATTCGGCGCCTTCACGACCGTCTGGTCACCCGCATCGGTCGACCCGGCGGGCAAAGTCCGCGTCGGCGCGGCCACGACGGTCCCCGTCGTCCCGTCCCCCTGGTCGCAATCGCCCGTGCACGGGACCTCGGGCTTGGTCACGACGACGCTCGGATCGGGTGTCGTGTCGGTCTTTCCGTCGGTTTTTCCTTCAGTAGGACCGGGGACTTTATCCGGAAGTCCGGTGGTGGAGTTATCGAGCCGCACTTTCGCGGAAGCATGGACTGCCGCGAAAATGATGCACGAAACCAGGATCGAAACCGAAATACGTGGCCGCATAGAGAGGTAAGCGAAGTGTAACCCCGCCCCCAAAACCTGTCAAGGCGGCCTTATTACAGAGGTCACAGGTCGGTTTTGACGCGAACAACGGGTAGGTCTTTTGGCCGCGCGGCGCTGGACCCGATGCCCCAGGCCCGGAAATTGAGCCGCGGCTACAATTGGAATGTCCGGACGCCGACCGGACAAGGAGATCGTCATGGACTCGAGCCGCTCTGAAAGCCGCGCCTTCTCGTTCGCCGTCTCGGCGATGCTGACCTCCGCCGTCCTCGCCACCGCGCCCGATCCGACTTTCGTCGCCGCCGCCGCCGGACCGCAGCCGGCCGCCATCATGGGCATGATCGAAGGCGCCCGCTCGGCAGGCTTCGCCGGCATGAAGGACATGCCCGCACCCGCCGCGGTCGCCGCTCCTGCCGCCGCGGAGTCCAAGACGGCCTCCGGTAAAAATGCCTCCGAAACCGTCCCGACCCTCACCCCGGCCCAGCTCCAAAAGATCCGCGCCTACGGCCTCAGCCCGCGCGGCAAGCAGATGGGCCTGCGCGGCGACCTGGCTCAGGCCCTCGGGGTCGGTCCCGGCGGCCCGAGCGTTTATTTCCCGGGCATGGGTGCCTCGGACAGCGACGTTCACTTGAAGTGGACCATCTGGATCCTTCCGAACTCCTCAGGTTACGTCATCGGCCGCCTTGACGAACAATCGGGCGTCACGCGCTTCTTCCGCATGGACATGGACATGAAGCTCGTCGTTGGAATCTACGTCAAGAACGCGACGGACGCCTCGATCACCTACACGCCCGCCGAAGCTGCCCCGCTCTTCGCCCACGACCTCACGGAATGGGTCGACATCGCGGACGCAATCCCCTGACGCCTTCCCTTTGAAAGTGGAGCGGGCGCTCGGAAACACCGAGCGCCCGCTTCGTTTCTACTGCGGGCCGAACAGCCCGGCCACAGCCAGGTCCTAGGACCCTCGTTCCGACCCGCCGCAGCGCTTACAATACTTGCACCGCCGGCACCGCCGGCAACGGCGGCTCTGTAGCCCGAAGAATCGGCTTCGGGGTATCCACGATCCGACCGGAATCGGATGAGTCCAGAGACGACGGCGATTCGATTCAACGCCGTCGCCGTTCCAGGACACCATAATGATCGATCTCCGATTCCGCCTCTCTCCATCATATAGCGCGATTGCGTTAATCGCAGTCATTTTCGCGACAGCCTGTAAGAAGTCCCCCTCCACGCCTGTCGCTCGCCCGGCTGCCCCGGATCTGAGGATGCCCGTCCCACCCGATCGCTCATCTCCTACGATTACGCCGACCGCCCCGCCGTCACCGCCTGATTCCGGGATGGAGAAGGCTCTCGATCGGAAATTCGGCTCGGACGAGGCCTCGAAAGAAGAGATGCGGGGCTTGATGAAATCGCTCGAAGCGGAAGCGACCGCTGACAATACAATCCGAGAAGCAGACCAAAAGCGCATGGTACAGCCGGCGCCTTCCGGCTTCGAACCTGAGCAGGCCGACCGAAAGGTTCAGCTAAAACTCTCTCTGGAAAAAAACCGCATCGGCATCAACGGATCGCTGCGATTCCACATCGACTTGACGAATGTCGGCCGTCAAGCGATCGATTATGAGGAATCCTCGGCGAGCATCTTCCGAGCCGGGGGACTGTTGGACTCACGCGTCATGCATTTCTATGTCACCTATCCCGACGGACACCGAGAAAAGCTCATTCCCGCCGCGGCCGCCGACAAACTTCATATCCATCGTCCTCAAGAAGATCGGATGTTCGAACTCCCCGAGAATCTCCCTGCGCAAGACAAGGAAAAATGGCTAGTCGAGACCCAGGCGGCGGCTCGGGCTGCGAATCACTTCCAAGTGCATTTGGATCCAGGCGCGTCGCTCCGCAGTCTCGGCGACGACGACTCCGCCGCTATCCCTTACAGGACCCTTTATTGCGAGCAGAATTTCACCACCCCCGGCGCGTATCGCCTCACGGTCGAGTTGGATGACCGCCCCCCTGCGTTGACGCCCGACTATATCGCAATGCGCTTGACCCCGGGGATCACGGAAGCTGCCATCAAAAAATCTCATGCGGAACGGGTCAAAAAATCCCTCGGTCCCGTTTCGGCGTCCGCCGCATTCCAGGTGGAGCCATGAGAGGCCTCAGGATCTCGGAACTATCATCGGGACGCAGGCAGACCGGCGGCCGTAAAAAGTGAAGCGGGCGCTCGGTGATTCCGAGCGCCCGCTCCGTTTGTCAGAGACAGGGACGGCCTGTACCCCGGATTCTGTCCAGCCCTTGCGGGCCTGGAGGATCATTTCTCTGATGCGGCCACCGGGCGGCCGTGACCGGCTTGCGCCGGCCCTCGCGCGAGCAGCGCGCTCCGCCCA
>JACQBB010000035.1 GCA_016194625.1 Elusimicrobiota bacterium
CCCGCCAGACCGGCTGGGCCTTCCTGTCCTCGCACTCCGTCCAGGAGGCGGCCGACATGGCCGTCATCGCGCACGCCGCGACCCTGGAGTCCCGCATCCCCTTCTGCCACTTCTTCGACGGCTTCCGCACGAGCCACGAGATCGCCAAGGTCGAACAGCCCTCCGACGAGGTCCTGCGCGCGATGATCGACGAGGCCCTGGTCGAGGCGCACCGCGCCCGCGGGCTGACCCCGGACAAGCCGGTCCTGCGCGGCACCGCGCAGAACCCGGACGTGTTCTTCCAGTCGCGCGAGGCCGGCAACCGCTTCTACGACGCGGCCCCGGCGCTCGTGCAGAAGACCATGGACCGCTACGCCCAGCTCACCGGCCGGGCCTACAAGCTCTACGAGTACCACGGCGCGCCCGACGCGGAGCGCGTGGTCGTCGTGATGGGCTCGGCCGCCGAGACCGTGGAGACGGCCGCGGACGCGCTGAACGCCAAGGGCGCCAAGGTCGGCGTCGTGCGCGTGCGCCTGTACCGCCCGTTCGACCCGGCGCTGTTCGCCGCGGTCTTCCCGAAGACCGTGAAGTCGGTCGCGGTGCTGGACCGCACGAAGGAGCCGGGCGCGCTGGGCGAGCCCTTGTTCCTCGACACGGTCGCGGCGCTGAGCGAGAGCGGGCGCCCGCTGCCCCGCCTCATCGGCGGACGCTACGGCCTGTCGTCGAAGGAGTTCACCCCGGCGATGGCCAAGGCGGTGTTCGACGAGCTGGCCGCGCCCGCGCCGCGCCGCCGCTTCACCGTCGGCATCGAGGACGACGTCACCCATCTCAGCCTGCCCTACGACGCGAGCTTCGGCGTCGAGGGCGACGACGTGGTCCGCGCGGTCTTCTACGGGCTGGGCTCGGACGGGACCGTCGGCGCGAACAAGAACACGATCCACATCATCGGCGAGGGCACCGACGAGTTCGTCCAGGCGTATTTCGTCTACGACTCCAAGAAGTCCGGCGCGATGACCGTCTCGCACCTGCGCTTCGGCCCGAAGCCGATCCGCGCGCCGTACCTCGTGGACCGGGCGAACTTCCTGGGCTGCCACCAGACCGTCTTCCTGGGGCGCTACAAGATGCTCGAGTCATTGGTCCCCGGCGGCGTCTTCCTGCTGAACACGGCCGCGGGTCCCGACGAGGCGTGGGCGACCCTGCCGCGGTCCGACCAGGAGCTCATCCGGACGAAGAAGCTGCGCTTCTTCGTCATCGACGCCTACAAGGTCGCGCGCGAGAACGGGCTGGGCGGGCGCATCAACACCGTGATGCAGGCCTGCTTCTTCGCGATCTCCGGCGTCCTACCCAAGGAGAAGGCCGTCGCGGCCATCCGCGACTCGATCCGCCACGCCTACGGCCGCAAGTCCGAGGAGCTGGTCCAGAAGAACCTGAAGGCCGTCGACGAGAGCCTGTCCCACCTGCACGAGGTGAAGGTGCCGTCCGGGAAGACCGCCTCGACCGAGGCCCCGCCGCCGATGTCGGCGGACGCCCCGGACTTCGTGCGCGAGGTCCTGGGCAAGATGTACGCCGGCGAGGGGGACGCGCTCCCGGTGTCGGCGATGCCGGTGGACGGGACCTACCCGACCGGCACGGCGCGCTACGAGAAGCGCGCGCTCGCGCAGGAGATCCCGGTCTGGGACCCGGCCGTCTGCATCCAGTGCGCGAAATGCGTGATCGTCTGCCCGCACGCGGTGATCCGGCCGAAGGTGTACGACGAGGCGCTGCTCGCGAAGGCGCCGGAGGGCTTCAAGTCCTGCGCGGCCAAGGACCTGGAGTGGAAGGGGATGAAGTACACCCTGCAGGTCTCGCCCGACGACTGCACCGGCTGCGGCATCTGCGTGGACGTGTGCCCGGCGCGCAACAAGTCGGAGACGCGGCTCAAGGCGATCAACATGACCCCGATCTCGGGCGTGCGCGAGACCGAGCGGAAGGGCTGGGACTTCTTCCTCGGCCTGCCCGAGGTGGACCGCCGCAAGCTCAAGCCCGGCTCGATCCGCTCGGAGCAGTTCCAGCGCCCGCTGTTCGAGTTCTCCGGCGCGTGCTCCGGCTGCGGCGAGACGCCGTACCTGAAGCTGCTCAGCCAGCTGTACGGCGACCGCCTGCTGGTCGCCAACGCGACCGGCTGCTCTTCCATCTACGGCGGCAACCTGCCCACGACGCCGTGGGCGAAGGGCGCCGACGGCCGGGGCCCCGCGTGGGCCAACTCGCTGTTCGAGGACAACGCCGAGTTCGGCCTGGGCCTGCGCCTGAGCGCCGACGCGACGCGGCAGGCGGCCCTGCTCCTGCTCGAGGCCCTGGCGCCGCAGGTGGGCGCCGAGCTGGCCGCCTCCATCCTGGGCGCCTCTCAGAAGGACGAGGCCGGCGTCCAGGACCAGCGCGAGCGCGTCGAGGTCCTCAAGAAGAAGCTCGCGGGGCTGAAGGACGCGAAGGCGCGGCGCCTGCTGACCATCGCCGACGCGCTGACGCGCAAGAGCGTCTGGATCGTCGGCGGCGACGGCTGGGCGTACGACATCGGCTACGGCGGCCTGGACCACGTGCTCGCCTCGGGCAAGAACGTGAAGGTCCTCGTCCTCGACACCGAGGTCTACTCCAACACCGGCGGCCAGAAGTCCAAGTCCACGCCGCGCGGGGCGGTCGCCAAGTTCAGCATGGGCGGCAACCCCGCGGGCAAGAAGGACCTGGGCCTGATGGCGATGTCCTACGGCAACGTGTACGTCGCGTCGGTCGCGATGGGCGCGCGCGACGAGCATACGCTCAAGGCCTTCTTGGAGGCCGAAGCCTACGACGGCCCGTCGCTGATCATCGCCTACAGCCACTGCATCGCCCACGGCATCGACATGGGCAAGGGCATGCAGCAGCAGAAGGCGGCGGTGGACACCGGCAAGTGGCTGCTGTACCGCTATAATCCCGCGCGCGCGGCGGCCGGCGAGGCCCCGCTCACGCTGGACGCCAAGCCGACGAAGCTCGCCGGATTGGGCGCGTACCTGGCCAGCGAGAACCGCTTCCAGATGCTCGCCAAGAGCAAGCCCGAGGAGGCGAAGGCGCTGTTCGCGCTGGCCGCCGAGGACGCGAAGGCGCGCCTCGAGCTCTACGAATACCTGTCCTCGCGTCCCGCGAGGACGGCGCCGGGGGCTTGAGACCATGGACCTGAGCACGACCTACCTCGGCCTCGAGCTGCGCACGCCTCTCGTCGCGTCGGCGAGCCCGCTGTCGGACTCGCTCGACGGGCTCAAGCGCATGGAGGACGCCGGCGCCTCGGCCGCGGTGCTGAGCTCGCTGTTCGAGGAGCAGCTCCGCCGCGACCGCGACGAGCTGCTGACGCGCCTCACCGAGCACACGCACAGCTTCTCGGAGGCGCAGACCTTCTTCCCGGCCGTGACGGACTTCCACTGGGGCCCGGAGGCGTACCTGGAGCACATCCGCAAGGCCAAGAAGGCCGTGCGCATGCCGATCGTCGCCAGCCTCAACGGCACCTCGCTGGGGGGCTGGACCGCCTACGCGCGCGAGATCGAGAAGGCGGGCGCCGACGCGCTGGAGCTGAACATCTACTTCATCCCGACCGACCCGTCCACGCCGGGCGAGGAGATCGAGCGCACGCACGTCGACATCCTGAAGGCGGTGAAGGCGGCCACGACGCTGCCGGTCGCCGTGAAGATCGCGCCGTTCTTCTCCAGCCTGGCGAACATGGCCAAGCGCCTCGACGACGCGGGCGCGGACGGCCTGGTCCTGTTCAACCGTTTTTACCAGCCCGACTTCGACCTGGACCGGCTGGAGCTGCGTCCGAACCTGCTGCTCAGCACGCCCCAGGCCCTGCGCCTGCCCCTGCATTGGACGGCCGTCCTCCACGGAAAGGTGAAGGCGGACCTGGCGGCCACCAGCGGCGTCCACGCGGCGGGCGACGTCCTCAAGCTCCTGATGGCCGGCGCGAGCGTCACGATGATGGCCTCCGCGCTGTTCAAGTTCGGCATCGACCACATCCGCGCGGTCGAGACCGAGCTGGTCCGCTGGATGGAGGAGCGCGAGTACGAGTCGGTGGCCCAGATGCGCGGCTCGATGAGCCAGATGCGCTGCGCCGACCCGGGCGCGTTCGAGCGTCAGCAGTACATCAAGACGCTCACCACCTACAAGCCGCACTGACGGCCGGCGGGCTCAGCTTCCCGGCAGGGGAGCGCGGGCGGGAGCCTGGGCGCAGAACGGGTCGACCCCGCGGTACTTGTCCGTGACGAAGTCCTGCGCGGCCGGGTCCCAGTTGTAGCGCGACATCCACGAGAAGCAGGCCAGCGGGCCGCCGCGCTCCGGGCTCGCGTCCGGGCCGGCGGGGTCGCCCGTCGTCGGGATGTCCTTCACGCGGTACACGCAGGTCTTGAAGTCGAGAGAGGCGTTCTCGACGCTCAGCGTCGTGCGCGCCTCGTCGACCATGGACACGCCTCCGTCCGGGCCGTCGGTGACGAAGGTGACCGCTGTCGGGCCCTCCGCGTCGGCCAGGAAGACGCGGGCGTCGGGCCGATCGAAGGCCTTCAAGTCCGCCATCAGGCTGGCCGCGTCGGAGCGCAGGCGCAGCGGGGACTTGGGCACGTAGAGCAGGGCCAGGCGGTCGGCCTCGCCGGGCTCGGCGGCGTACAGCGGGTCGAGGCCGGTGTTGTCCACCTCGAAGTCCGGGTGGCTGAACACGACGCGCGGGCCGCGCAGGCGGCGGGCCACGTCGAAGGTCCGCTCGATCAGCGCGCCGTCGGCGAGCGAGTAGCGCTCGTGGTAGGCGCAGCCGCGGATGAACTGGACGACCGCGTAGTCGCGGACGCAGTCGGGGGAGGTCGTCTCGACGACCGAGCCCACGACGGTCACGCGGGCGCGCTCGGGCGCCGGGTCGTACATCCGCGCCTCGTAGTCCTCGACGGTGAAGGTCTTGAGGCCGCAGGCCCCGCCGGACGGCGCGGGGAAGCGCCTCTGCTGGAAGCGGGGGATCGTCTTGTTGGACGGCTCCTTCGGAGCCGCCGGGCGGGGCGCGGCCGCCGCCGCGCGCGCCTTGACCAAGGCGGCGGGCAGGGCTTCCTCGAGCGTCTGCGCGGAGGCGCCGAGCGACAGCGATAGGGCGGCGGCGGCGAGGAGTCGGTCCATGGCCCCACTATAGAAGAAACCTCCGGACCTTCTGGAGGTCCGGAGGTCTCAGCCGGGGGACGGCATACGGCCCCCGCGGGGACGGACTTTCGGCC
>JACQBB010000073.1 GCA_016194625.1 Elusimicrobiota bacterium
AACGAGCTGGTGCACCAGGCGCTGCGCCTGCGCGTCTCCGAGTCGAACCGGAAGATCCGGGAGTTCGTCGTGACCAAGGCGCTGGTCTCCGCGCAGCCGGCCGCCGCGACGGCCGCCGCCGCGGCCGAGGCCGCCGCGGCGTGCGTCGAGTGCGCCGCCGAGGCCGCGCCGGCGCCGGGCGCGCCCGAGCCCGCGCGGATCGACGAGGCGCTCGAGAAGGAGATCGACCGCCTGCTCGCCGAGATCGAGGGCGGCGACGGCGCCGGAGACCCGCTCGGCGTCGCGGTGCCGTGGGAGGAGAAGTTCGGCGCGAAGGCGAAGAAGGCCGAGACGCCCGCGCCGAAGGCCCCCGAGAAGGCGAGACCCGCCGCGAAGGGCGGCAAGGCCAAGGGACGATGAGCGCCCCGTCCGCCCCCGCGTTCACGCCGTACGACCCGATCAAGACCGGGCCTTTCCGCTTCCGCAAGGTCGGCGCCAAGACCCTGGTCACCAACGACCTCGGCCGGCACCACCTGCTCGACGAGGAGCAGTTCCGCTCCTTCGTCGCCGGGACGCTGGAGCCCGGCACGCCGCTGCACGACCGGCTGGCCGCCGACGGCTTCATCCGCGACCGGATGGACTTCGACGCGCTGGCCGAGCGCTTCGCGCGCCGCAACCGCTTCCTGTGGCAGGGGCCCGCGCTGCACGTCGTCGTCACGACGCTGCGCTGCAACCACCGCTGCCTGTACTGCCACGCCAGCGCCGTGCCGTTCTCCGACCCCGCGACGGACATGACCGAGGAGACCGCGCGGAAGGTCGTCGACCGCGTCTTCGAGAGCCCCAGCCGGGCGATCACGATCGAGTTCCAGGGCGGCGAGCCGCTCGCGAACTGGCCGGTCGTGGAGTTCATCGTCGAGTACGCGCGCGAGAAGAACAAGGCCGCCGGCAAGAGCCTGTGGCTGAACCTGGTCACGAACCTGACCCTGATGGACGAGGAGAAGCTCGACTGGCTGCTCGCGCGCGGCGTCAACTTCTGCACCTCGATCGACGGCCCCGCCGACCTGCACGACGCGAACCGGCCGTGGAGCGGCGGCGCCAGCCACGCGACCGCGATCGAGTGGTTCCGGAAGATCGACGCGCGGACCAAGCGCAAGACCTTCCGCATCGACGCGCTGCTGACGGTCACGCGCAAGTCGCTGACGCGGGCGCGCGACATCGTGGACCACTACGCGGAGATCGGCGCGCGCGGCGTCTTCCTGCGGCCGCTGAACCCGTACGGGATGGCGGTCGCGACCTGGAACAAGATCGGCTACGGCGCCGACGAGTTCCTCGCGTTCTACGAGGAGGCGCTCGACCGCGTCCTGGAGCTGAACCGCGAGCGCACCCTGCGCCGCCCGTTCTTCGAGCAGGCCGCGCGCCTGTACCTGGCGAAGATCCTGACCGACGACGACCCGAACTTCCTGGACCTGCGCTCGCCGTGCGGCGCCGGCATCGGCCAGCTCGCCTACAACTGGGACGGCTCGGTGTACACCTGCGACGAGGGGCGCATGCTCAACCGCATGGGCGACGACACCTTCAAGATCGGCTCGGCCGGCGAGGGCGCGTACGCCGACGTGGTCGGCCATCCGTCGGTGCGCGCGATGGCGGTGGCCTCGACGCTCGACAACCAGGTCGCCTGCACGCAGTGCGCCTACAAGCCTTACTGCGGCGTCTGCCCCGTGCAGTGCTACAAGGAGCAGGGCGACATCATGGGCCGCATGCCGACGAACTCGCGGTGCCGGATCAGCAAGGGCATCCTGGACATGCTGTTCGCGAAGCTCTCGGAGCCGCGCAACGAGAAGGTCTTCCGCGCCTGGCTCAAGAAGAAGAAGGGCGCCGAGGTCGACGCGCTGTACCAGCGCGCGTAGGGGGGAGCGATGGACGAAGAGAAGAAAGCCGAAGGCGCCGGTCCCGGGGGGATCCTCCCGCACGCCGTCCGGGACCTGTCCCGCTTCCTGACCAGCGAGGAAGGAAAGATCCTGAAGAAGGACGTCGTGAAGGCGGCCGCGGTGCTCGGCATCATCGGCGCGGCGATCATGCGCGCCGAGGACCTGCTCGCGGCGACCGCGCACACCAACGCCCTGCACAACTCGGGCGGCGGCAGCCCCTCGCACGTCAGCCACAGCTCGCACGCCAGCCACGCGTCCCACGGCAGCCACGGCTCGCACGGCAGTCACGGGTCGCACGGCAGCCACGGCTCGCACGGCAGTCACGGGTCGCACGGCTCCCACGGAAGCCACGGGTCGCACGGCTCGCACGGCAGCCACGGCTCCCACGGGTCCCACGGCTCCCACGCCTCCCACGGTTCGCATGGGTCGCACGGCAGCCACGGTCAATGGTGAGGCGTTCCGCCGGCGTCGCGCCGGGCTGATCCGCCTGGCGCGCGCCGCCGCCGAGTCCGCGCGCCCCGCGGACGGGCCCGCGCGCGTCTGCGTCCGGGCGGACGCGGAGGCGCGCGTCCCGCGCGCGGCCTGGCGCGCGCTGCCGTCCGGCGGCCGCGCGCTGGAGA
>JACQBB010000074.1 GCA_016194625.1 Elusimicrobiota bacterium
ATGCACCACTTCAACAACTTCACCGCGGGCAAGGTCTATCAGACCGTGCTCGAGCGCGAGCGCCGCGGCGACTTCCTGGGCACGACCGTCCAGGTCATCCCGCACATCACCGACGAGATCAAGAACCGCTTCCGCGCGATTACGAAGGGCGTGGACGTGGCCGTCGTCGAGATCGGCGGCACCGTCGGCGACATCGAGTCGCTCCCGTTCCTGGAGGCCGCGCGGCAGATGGGCCTGGAGGCCGGCCGCGACAACGTGCTGTACATGCACGTGACCCTGATCCCGTTCATCAAGGCCTCCGAGGAGCTGAAGACCAAGCCGACGCAGCACTCGGTGCAGAAGCTGCGCGAGATCGGCATCTCCCCCGACGTCCTCGTCTGCCGCACCGAGAAGCCGCTGGGCCCGGAGATGCGCGCGAAGCTGTCGATGTTCTGCTCGGTGCCCAAGGAGTCCGTCATCGAGGCGCCGGACGTGGAGAGCATCTACGAGGTCCCGATGGTGTTCCACAAGCAGGGCCTCGACGACCAGATCATGATGCTCCTGCGCATGCGCACGCAGGCCAAGAACCTGGACAGCTGGGAGGCCGTCGTCGACCGCCTCAAGCACCCGAAGCGCGAAGTCGTCATCGCGCTGGCCGGCAAGTACACCGACTACAAGGACGCCTACAAGTCCGTCAACGAGGCGCTGATCCACGGCGGCATCGCCAACGAGGCCCGGGTCAAGGTCCGCTTCCTGGACACGACCGACCCCAAGATCCACGAACAGCTCGAGGGCGTGCACGGCATCCTCGTCCCCGGCGGCTTCGGCGACCGCGGCATCGAGGGCAAGATCCGCGTGGCCCAGCTCGCGCGCGAGAACAAGATCCCGTACTTCGGGCTCTGCCTGGGCCTGCAGATCGCGGTCATCGAGTTCGCCCGCAACGTGCTCAAGATGGCCGGCGCGCACTCGACCGAGTTCGACGCCAAGTCCCGCTACCCCGTCATCGACCTGCTCCCGGAGCAGAAGTCGGTGAAGAACATGGGCGCGACGATGCGCCTGGGCACCTACGAGTGCACCCTCAAGAAGGGCACCCTCGCCCATAAGGCCTACGGGACGCTGAACATCTCCGAGCGGCACCGCCACCGCTTCGAGGTCAACAACAAGTTCCGCAAGCTCATCGAGGACGCGGGCCTGGTCGTCTCCGGCGTGCACGCGCCGAAGAACCTCGTCGAGATCGTCGAGCTGAAGGACCATCCGTGGTTCCTGGCCTCCCAGTTCCACCCCGAGTTCAAGAGCCGCCCGGAGGACCCGCACCCGCTGTTCCGCGACTTCGTCGCGGCGTGCGTGGAGCGCGCGGAGGCCAAGAGGCCGCATGCGCACGCGTGAGGTCCGCGTCGGGAAGGTCGTCTTCGGCGGCGGGCGCCCCGCGGCGTTCATCGGCGGGCCCTGCGTCATCGAATCCGAGGCCCTCATCCGCAAGGTCGGGGCGGCGCTGAAGAAGGCCTGCGCGGAGCTGAAGGTCGGCTTCGTGCTCAAGGCGTCGTACGACAAGGCCAACCGCACCTCGGTGAAGTCCTACCGCGGCCCCGGCATGGAGGCGGGCCTGGCGACGCTGGCCAAGGTCGCCGCGGAGCTGGGCGTGCCCTGCGTGACCGACGTGCACGAGCCCGCGCACGCGGAGATCGCCGCCCGCTACGTGGACATGCTGCAGGTCCCGGCGTTCCTGTCGCGCCAGACCGACCTGCTCGTGGCCTGCGGGCGCACGGGCAAGGCCGTCAACGTCAAGAAAGGCCAGTTCCTCTCCCCCTGGGACATGCGCCACGCCGTGGAGAAGCTCTACTCCACGGGCAACAAGAACGTCCTGCTCACGGAGCGCGGCGCCACTTTCGGCTACGGCAACCTCGTCGTGGACATGCGCTCGTTCGCGATCATGCGGCAGTTCGGCGCTCCGGTCGTCCACGACGCGACGCATTGCGTCCAGCTGCCCGGCGGCAACGGCGCCACCACCGGAGGCCAGCGCGAGTTCGTGCGCCCGCTGGCGCGCGCGGCGGCGGCGGTCGGCGTGGACGGGGTGTTCTTCGAGACGCACCCGGACCCCGACAAGGCGCTCTCCGACGGTCCGAACTCCCTCAAGCTGACCGACGTCCCCGATTTCCTGCGCGAAGTGCGGCGCTTCGACGCGCTCGCCAAGGAGGCCCTCGAATGAAGTGCGTGGACTGCGGCGTCGACAACAAGGACGCCGCGAAGAACTGCCGCAAATGCGGCCGCGACATGGCCGTCCCCCCCGCGTGGCATCCCGACGCGGCGTGGCACCTGCGCACGCTCGGCATCATCTACGCGTGCCTGACCGTGCTGTACTTCGGCGTCTCGGCGGCGCTGTCGAGGCTCCCCCGGCCGTACCAGCTGCGCCAGATCCCCGTCGAGATGACGCCCTGGCTCGCGCCGGGAGGCAAGGTCCACCTGCCCGAGGACCGGCTCAAGGCCCCCGGGGCGCCCGTCCCGGCGCCCGCGGCCGCGCCCGCGCCCGCGAAGAAGTGAGGAGGGCGGTCCTCGCCGGCCTGGCGCTCGCCGCGGCGTGCGGCCCCCGCGCGGCGTCCCCGCGCGAGGAGCGCCGCCAGGTCATCGAGGGCCTGACGCTGAGCCAGTCCTACCGCGGGACGCCCGCGTGGACGCTGCGCTCGCGCCTGGCGCGCCTGCGCGAGGACGAGAAGACCGCGAGCCTGGAGTCTCCGACGATGGTGTTCTACCGCGAGGGGCGCGCGGTGTCGCGCGTGACGGCGCTGTCCGGCGAGATCGCCACCGACACCCACGACGTGCGTCTGTCGAGCTCGGTCGTGCTCGACTCGTTCGAGGACCGCTCGAAGCTGGAGACCGACCGGATGGAGTACTCGTCCAAGCGCGCGCGCTTCCACACGGAGTCCGCCGTCGTCGTGCGCCGCCCCGAGGCGGTCGTCCGGGGCGAGGGCATGGAGGCGACGCCGGACCTCTCCGAGATACGCATCTTCCGCCAGCGCTCGACGATCACGGGGAACCCGCCGCGATGATCCTCGCAGCAAGGAGTGGGTCGTGCGCCGCGGCAAGGCGCAGGAGGAGGAGTTCATCGGCGAGGTCCGCTACTCGTCCGCGAGGACGCTGCTCTCGGCCGACTGGGCGCTGTACCGCCACGCGGAGAAGGACTGGAAGGCGCGCGGGCGGGTGTCCCTGCGCAAGGAACTGGAGGGCGGCGACGTGATCGAGGCCCGCGGCGAGACCGCCCGCTACGACGAGGAGACCCGGCGCGGCACGCTCGAGCCCGCGCCCGGCGGCCGCGTCTCCTTCTCGCGCGCCGCCGTCGACGGCATGGACGCCGACCGCGGCGAGGGCGGCCGCCTGGACTGGGAGGGCGACCGCGCCGCGACGCTCGTCGGCTCGGCCCGCGCCTGGGGCCCGCGCCTGGAGCTGTGGGCCGACTCGGTCCGCTGGGAGCGCCCGGACCGCCGCCTCATCCTGCGCGGCGGCCGTCCGGTCCTGCGCAAGGTGGAGGAGGAGGGCGGCTGGATCACCGCGCTCAAGGCCGACGAGGTCGAGGCGACCGACTCCCCCCGCCGCATCGAGGCGCGCGGCAAGGTCGTCGGCTGGCTGACCTTCACCGACCAGAAGAAGCTCAAGGAGCTGTCCCGATGAGACTCGAGGCGCGCGACATCCGCAAGACCTACGGCGAGCGCATGGTCGTGAAGGGCCTCTCCCTGCGCGTGGACTCCGGCGAGATCGTCGGCCTGCTCGGCCCCAACGGCGCGGGCAAGACCACGACCTTCTACAGCTTGGCGGGCTTCGTGACGCCGGAGGAAGGCGCGGTCGTCATCGACGGCGCGGACGTGACCCGCCAGCCGATGTACGCGCGCGCGCGCCTGGGCCTGGGCTACCTGGCGCAGGAGCCGACCGTGTTCAAGGGCCTGACCGTGGAAGAGAACCTGCGCGCGGTCCTGGAGCGCACGGTCCCCAGCAAGCTCGACCAGATGCGCCGGGTGAAGGGCCTCTTGGAAGAGTTCGGGCTGTGGGACCTGCGCCGCCAGAAGGCCTGGACGCTGTCCGGCGGCGAGAAGCGCCGCCTGGAGGTCGCGCGCGCCATGATCCGCGACCCGAAGATCATCATGCTCGACGAGCCGTTCGTCGGCATCGACCCGATCACCGTCGGCGAGCTCAAGGCCATCATCCAGAAGCTCGTCAAGCAGGGCATCGGCGTGCTCATCACCGACCACAACGTGCGCGAGACCCTGCCCATCATCGACCGCGCCTACCTGATCTTCGACGGGCGCATCCTGGTCGAGGGCTCCGCCCAGCACCTGCTCGAGGACCCGAAGGCGCGCGAGCTGTACCTGGGCGCCGACTTCAAGATCTAGGCGGCCCCGAGCTCGGGCGCCGCGTACAGGTAGGTCAGCTTCCCCGCGTCCTCGCGCGTCGCCTTCATCACCTCGTCCAGCGACCCCGCGTGCGCGACCACCTTCCCCCCGTGGTCCACCGCCACCCAGTTCCCTTCATAGCCCGTCAGCACCGCCCAGATCGTGTTTCCCATGCGCCCATCCTACGAACCCCGCGTTGCGGACTTGTTAAAAGTAAAAGGGTCAGGCCTTCGATACCTTCGATAACTAGACTTATCGAAGGTATCGAAGGCCTGACCCCTGATCCTGATCTAGGTGAAGATCTCGAGGTGGGCGTGGAGGCCGGCGCGGCGGGCGCGG
>JACQBB010000075.1 GCA_016194625.1 Elusimicrobiota bacterium
CATCCCCGTCGTGATGCTCACCGCGATGGACCAAGGCAAGGACGTGGAGAAGGCCGTCGCCTACGGCGCCGACGCCTACATCCCGAAGCCGATCGATTTCCCCAAGCTGCGCGCGAAGATCGCGCAGTTCGTGAAGCTCCCGCCGCCCGCCGCCGAGGGCCGATGACCGACAAGCCCACCAAGGCGTCCCTCGAGAAGGAGCTGAAGCGGACCCAGCGCGAGTTCGCCGCCGCCCGCGAGCGCTACTTCGACCTGTACGACCTCGCCCCCGCGGGCATCTTCACCCTGGACGCGAAGGGCGTCCTGCTGGAGGCCAACCACACCGTCTGCGTCCAGCTCGGCGTCGAGCGCGAGGCTCTGGTCAAGAAGCCGTTCTCGGAGTCCGTGTTCCCCGAGGACCGGGACGCCTTCGCGCGCCACCTCGAGCGGTCCGCGGACCAGGCGGCGCCCCCCGCCATCGAACTGCGCATGACGCGCCCGGGCGCCGCGCCGTTCTGGGCGCGCGTGGAACTGACCCTGGGCTACGACGCCGACGGCGCCCTGATCCGCCGCGGCGTGCTCAACGACATCACCGAGGGGGCGCGCGTCCGCCAGGACCTGGTCCGCCTGCGCGCCGCGGTGGACCACGCGCACGACGGCATCGCGATCGCCGACATGGAAGGCCGCATCCAGTTCGTCAACCTGGCCTGGGCCAAGATGCACGGCTACGCGAAGGACGAACTGCTGGGACGGCCGCTGGCGATGTTCCACACGAAGGAGCAGTACGAGCGCGACGTGGTCCCCTTCAACAAGGAGGTCCTCGCGCGCGGCTCCTGGGTGGGCGAGGTCGGGCACGTCCGCCGGGACGGGACGACCTTCCCGACCTGGATGTCCACCGTCCTCCTGCACGACGCCGACGACAAGGTCACCGGCCTGATCGGCATGGCCTCCGACATGACCGAGCGCCGCAAGGCCGCCGACGACCTGGCCCGGGCGCTGGGCGAGCGCGAGGCCATCCTGAAAGCCATCCCCGACATCTTCTACCGCCTCGACGCGGACATGCGCCTGCAGGACTGGAACCAGGTCTTCGAGCGCGTGACCGGCTTCACCCCGGAGGAGCTCAAAGGCCGGCACGCGCTGGCGTTCTTCGACGCGGACAAGGCGATCGCCGAGGACGGGATCCGGGAGGCGGTGGAGAAAGGCCGGACCTACCGGCGCTGCCGGATCGTGGCCCGGAGCGGGGAGGCGATCCCGTACGATTGGAGCGCCGCGGCCCTGCGCGCGCCCGACGGCCGACTGCTCGGCTTGGTCGGCATCGGCCGGGCCGTCGCCGCCGGGTGACGGCGGACGCCGCGAATTGATAGACTGGAGACATGGCCGACAAGCCCAAGGCCGC
Source organism: Elusimicrobiota bacterium (assembly GCA_016194625.1). The sequence continues at coordinate 1,376 of JACQBB010000075.1, forward strand.
TCACAGGTACGCCGCGGAATCCTCCGCCGGCGCCAAGATCCTTAAGGAGGGCGGCGCGCACGCGGTGAAGCTGGAGGGCGGCATGGAGGTCGCCCCGGCGGTCAAGGAGATCGTCAAGGTCAACGTGCCCGTCGTCGGCCACCTGGGCCTGACCCCGCAGGCCGTGCACCGCCTGGGCGGCTACAAGGTGCAGGGCCGCCGCCCCGAGGACGCCGAGCGCATCCTGACCGAGGCGCGCGTGCTGGAGGGCGCGGGCGTCTGCGCCGTCGTGCTCGAGTGCGTGCCCGTCGACCTGGCCCGCGAGGTCTCCAAGCGCCTGCAGGTGCCGACGATCGGGATCGGCGCCGGCCCCCACTGCGACGGCCAGGTGCTCGTCAGCGACGACATGCTCGGCCTCACCGAAGGGACGCCGCTCAAGTTCGTCAAGCGCTACGCCGACCTGCGCTCCCTGGCCGTGAAGGCCGTCGCCGACTACTGCCGCGAGGTCCGCGACGGCGAGTTCCCCGGCCCCGAGCACTCCTTCACCAACCCCGCATGATCGTCTGGGCCGTCGCCGGCCTGCTCGTCCTCGCCGCCGGGAGCGCCGCCCTCGTCTATTGGGGCGCCGGCGTCATCCTCCATCCGCCGGCGATGTCGCCGATGTGGATCTTCCCGGAGCAGTTCGGCCTGCGCTACGAGAAGTGCTCGTTCAAGACCGAGGACGGCCTCACGCTGAAGGGCTGGCTGCTGCCCTCCCCGCGCGGAGATACGCGCACCATCGTGATGTGCCACGGCTGGGGCGACAACAAGGGCGAGCTGCTCAAGCAGACCTATTTCCTGAACGAATCCGCCGGCTTCAACCTGCTGTACTTCGACTTCCGCTCGCACGGCGAGAGCGAGGGCGAGATCACCACGATCGGCGGCCTGGAGACGATGGACTTCGACGCCGCGGTGAAGTGGCTGCGCGCCGCCAAGCCCGAGCTGGCCGACCGCGTCGGCGTGTTCGGGCTGTCGATGGGCGCGGCGGTGACCGTGGCGGCCATGCCCGAGCACCCGGACCTGCGCTGCGCCGTCGTCGAGAGCCCGTTCTCCGACTACCGCGGCGTCATCCGCCGCTGGGCCTGGAACCATTTCCGCGTGCCGCATTTCCCGATGATCGACCTGACGCTGTGGATGCTGCGCCGCCGCGTCGGCGACCCGCACATCGACAACTTCAACCCGCACGAGGCCGCCGGCCGCATCGCCCCGCGCCCGCTGTTCGTCATCGGCGGCGAGATGGACGACCTGATGCCGGTGGACGACGTGACCCGCGTCTTCGACGCCGCGCGCGAGCCCAAGCAGCTGTGGATCGTCCCCGGCGCCTACCACGCGAAGTGCCGCGAGGCCGCCGAGATGGAGTACGACACGCGCGTCGCCGGCTTCTTCACCCGCAACCTGTGAGGACCGCCCCCCTCGTCCGCACCAAGGCCGCCCTCGCCGCCCGCGTGCGCGCCTGGCGTTCCCGCGGCCTGCGCGTCGGCTTCGTGCCCACGATGGGCGCCCTCCACTCCGGCCACGCCGCGCTGGTCCGCGCCGCCGCCGCGGAGAACGACCGCGTGGTCGTGTCCGTGTTCGTCAACCCCCTCCAGTTCGGCCCTCACGAGGACTACGGCCGCTACCCGCGCGCCCTGCCCGCCGACCGCCGGCTGGTCTTCGCCGCCGGCGCCGACCTGGCGTACGCGCCGTCGGTCGCGGAGATGTACCCGAAGGGCTTCCGCACCCACGTCGAGGTCGAGGGCCTGTCGGAGCTGTACTGCGGCCGCTACCGCCCCGGCCACTTCCGCGGGGTGGCCACCGTCGTGCTCAAGCTCTTCAATCAAGTGCGCGCCGACCGCGCCTACTTCGGCGAGAAGGACTTCCAGCAGGTCGCGATCCTGGAGCGGCTGGTCGCCGACCTGGACGTCCCGACCGAGGTCGTGCGCGTGCCGACCGTGCGCGAGGGCGACGGCCTGGCCCTGTCCAGCCGCAACGCCGCGCGCGACCTGCGCGGCCCGCGCCGTCTGCTCGCCGCCGCGTACCTGGGCCGGACGCGCCTCATCGACAACCTGGCGCTCTGACGCGCCCGCCGCCGCCGCTGACAACGCGCGGATGGCGCCGCTCTCCTCCCGGAGCTATCCTGACCGCGGGAGGGCGCATGCACCACACCCGGACTCCGCCGGCGGCGCGAACGCATCACGGGGCGGACGCGGCGACCGCGACGGAGGACGGGAGCGGCGCCATCGACTGGGCCGCCGCGGGGACCGCCGGCGTCGTCGCGGGCGTGACGATGATCATCGCGGAGACGGCCCTCTCCTCGCTGTTCGTGGGGGGCGCGGACACGGACCCGGTGCGCCGCATCGCGGCGATCGCGCTCGGCCAGTCCGTGCTCCCGCCGCTCTCGCCGTTCACGGCCGTCGTCTTCGCCGCGGCGATGAGCGTCCACATGCCGCTGTCGCTGCTGTACGCGCGCGTCCTGGCCGGGCTGGTGCGCGGCCTGGACGCGGGCCGCGCGGCGACGGCGGGCGCGCTGTTCGGCGCGGCGCTGTACGCGCTGAACTACCACGCGCTGACGGCCCTGTTCCCCTGGTTCGCCGACGCGCGCGGCGGCGTCGCGTTCGCCTCGCACGTCCTCTTCGGCGCCGTCGCCGGGGGCGCCTACGCGGCGTTCCGGCCGCAGCGGCCGTTCCGTCGCACCAGTGAGTGATGGAGTCGACCCAGGGGACTGCGCTAAGACCTGCCGGCTCCCAGCCGCGCCTCCGGGCGCGGCGGGTCAGGGAACCGGGTTCGCCGAGGATCGGCGGCTCGTGAGGACAGCAGGGCGGGTCGCAGCCACCGCCCTGCGCGCGTTTTCAGGCGCCGTCGCGGCTCGCCGCCGCGTCCGCGCGCGCCCCGGGAAGAGCGACGACGAACGTCGTCCCCCGCCCGACCTCGCTGGTGAACTCGACCTGCCCGCCGTGCTTCTGGACGATCTCGTAGACCAGCGCCAGCCCGAGCCCGGTGCCCTTGCCGACCTCCTTGGTCGTGCAGAACGGCTCGAACATCTTCGAGCGGATCTCGTCGGGGATGCCGGTGCCGGTGTCGCGCACGACGACCTCGACCCAGCCGGCGCGCTTCTCCGAGGCCCGCACGCCGAGGTCGATGCGCCCGCCCTTCGGCATCGCGTCCATCGCGTTGCCGGCCAGGTTCAGCACGACCTGCTGGAGCTGGTTGCCGTTCCCGACGACGCGCGGCAGGCCCGGTTCGCACTCCAGGCGGAGGTCGATGTCCTCGATCTTCGCCCGGGGCGACAGCAGGGACAGGGACGCCTCCACCGCCGCGCCCACGTCCGTGGGCGCGAAGCCGTCGGAGCCCGAGGCCCGCGAGAACGTGAGCAGGTCCTTGACCAGGTTCCGGCAGCGGACGGCCTCGCGCTCGATCGAGCGCAGCGGGAGCGCGAACTCGTGGCCGTCGCCGACGCGGCGCGACACGCTCTGGGCGAACCCCAGGATCACGGCGAGAGGATTGTTGATCTCGTGCGCGACCCCGCCCGCGAGGCGGCCGACCGCCGCCATCTTCTGCGACTGCAGCAGCTTCGCCTGCGCCGATTGCAGGTCGTCGTAAGCGGCCGACAGCCGGCGCTCGGACAGCAGGCGCTCGGTGACGTCCGACAGGACGCCGACCAGGCCCGCGGCGCGTCCGTCCTCGTCGAAGAACAACGCCTTGCGCACGACCAGGCATCGCGAGCGCCCGGCGGCGTCGTCGATCTCGATCTGATACTCGAGCGAGCCCGGACCGGACCGGCGGAGCAGCTCGTCGTCGGTCCTCGCCTGGACCTCGGCCTTCTCCGGCGGGAGCAGCTCCTCGACCGTCTTGCCGATCATGGACTCCTTGGTCAGGCCGGTGAACTCCTCGAACGCCTTGTTGCAGCCCAGGTAGCGGCCCTGGACGTCCTTGTAGAAGACCGGGTTCGGGATCGTGTCGACCAGCGTCTCGAGGAAGCGGAACTGGCGGCGCAGCGGGACGTCGGCCCGCAGACGGTCCGCGAGCCGCGTGTCCTCGATCGTCATATACACGAGGGTCTGGTTCAAGAGCTGATAGGCGATCTCTCCGAAGGTGAACGGCCCGGTGATGTCGGCGGTGCGGCGCCCGGCCAGCCCGGCGTGGACGTAGTTGAGGATGCAGTTGCACGAGTAGGCGATGCGCGCCCCGCCGCCCTCGGGCACCCGCGCGGCGAACGCCTCGACGTAGTCCCCGACCGGCCGCGCGTGCCGGTAGCGGACCCCCTTGAACACCGGGGCGTAGAGCCGCACCTCGCCCCCCGGCTCCCCGACGCTCTGGAACGAGATGTTCACCATCGCGCCGTGGCGGTCCGCCACGAGCGGAAGGCGGGCGTCGAGCCCCTTCTCGCGCACGTAGTCCACGAAGTCGCGCGCGACGCCGTCGACGAGCACCTCCTTGGAGGAGAACCCGTCGCTCGGGAAGCTCAGCGTCTCGCCGTCGCCGGGCTC
>JACQBB010000016.1 GCA_016194625.1 Elusimicrobiota bacterium
CGACATCCCGGTGGACATGATCATCCAGTCCGCGCCCAGCCACATGGGCGTCAACGACATGTCGTTCATGACCCCGAAGGGCTCCGCGGTGAAGGCGAAGAAGGCGCTCGAGTCCGCCGCGCGCGCGCTGCGCGCCGAGCGCGTCGACCTCAACGACCAGGTCGCCAAGGTCTCCGCCGTCGGCACCGGCTTCCGCCACAGCCCGAAGATCGCCGCGACGATGTTCGACGCGCTCGCCAAGGCGAAGATCAACATCCACATGATCTCGGCGTCCGACCTGCGCGTCTCCTGCGTCGTCGACCTCAAGGACGGCGAATCCGCCCTGCGCGCCCTGCACAAGGCGTACGGCTTGTCCAAGGGGCGCTGACATGTCCGTCTTCGTCGCCATCGACTTCGAGACCGCCGACCAGGGGCGCGACTCGGCCTGCTCCGTCGGCCTGGTCCGCGTCGAGCACGGGACCGTCGTCGAGAAGGTCGTCCAGCTGATCCGCCCCCCGCGCCTGGAGGGCGGCGACCTGTTCTCCCCTCCGCCGGCCGAGTTCATGTTCACCTACATCCACGGCATCAAGCCGGAGCAGGTGCTGGACGCGCCCACCTTCGGCGAGGCGTGGCCGAAGCTGGAGCGCGTCCTGCGCGGCGCGCAGTTCCTCGCCGCCCACAACGCCCCGTTCGACGCGGGCGTGCTGGCCGCCTGCTGCGAGACCCACCGCCTCCCGGCGCCCAAGCACCGCTTCATCGACACCGTGCGTCTGGCCCGCTCGACCTGGAACATCTACCCGACCAAGCTCCCGAACGTCTGCTCGTACCTCAAGATCGAGCTGAACCACCACGAGGCGCTGTCCGACGCGCTGGCCTGCGCGCAGATCGTCATCGCCGCCGAGAAGCGCGGCGTCAAGCTCTGACGGCTGGACGCGCGGGTCGCCGATTATTATCATCCAGTCCGAGGGACACCCTCGGGAGGGACACATCATGGCCAAGAAGATGGAACCGATCGTGATCGCGTCGAAGGCGAAGGCGATCCTGAAGAAGGCGGGCTGCAACACGGCGGGCGACGCGCTGGACGGGCTCAACGGCTGGGCGTACTGGCTGCTCGAGCAGGCCGCGAAGCGCGCGAAGGCCAACGGCCGCAAGACCGTGCGCGCCCACGACTTCATCAACATGTAGGACGCCCCCGCCCAGGGGGAAAAACGACGCCCGGGGTTTTTATCGCCCCGGGCGTTCTCTTTTTCGGTGGGGACCGAAGAAGAACTATCTTCGAGCCTTGTCTCGGCCCTGAGCCGCGCGCCTCGCCTTGAGTATCGACTCCGCAAGGACGTGAGTCGTGTCGTGGACCCAGCGGTCCTCCAAGACCCGCTTCGGATCGCACGAGATCTTGGCCGTCAGCGCGAGCTTCATGTCCCGAGTATAGCCCCGACGCCGGCGGGGTGCATTGCGAACGTGTTACATCCTTGCGAAGCCTCTCTTCGCGGTATTACAACGCGCGGTTGACGAAGGGGCCGCGGCCTGTTATAAAGGATGCCTATGCTGAAGAACCAGACGATCGCCGTGGTCGGAGCCGGACACATGGCGGGCGCCCTCATCGGAGGGATGATCCGCTCGAAGCTCGTCCCCCCGAAAGGCATCGTCGCCGCGCGGCGCTCCGCCGAGGCCCTGCAGGAGCTGCAGAAGAAGTGGGGAGTGCGCACCTCCACCGACAACCGCAAGGCCGTCGCCGACGCCGACATCGTCATCCTCGCCGTGAAGCCGCAGATGGCCAAGAAGGTCATGGAGGACCTGGCCGGCGCGGTGCGCGCGGACCAGCTGGTGGTCTCGGTGATGGCGGGCATCACGACGGCCGCGATCTCCAAGGCTCTGCGCTGCGACGCGCCCGTCGTGCGCGCGATGCCGAACACGCCCTGCCTGGTGGACGCGGGCGCGACCGCGATCTGCGCCGGCGCGCACGCGGGCGCGCAGGACCTGGCGCGCGCCGAGGCGGTGTTCGGCTCGGTGGGCCTGGTCGCGACCCTGCCCGAGTCCGCGCTGGACGCGGTCACCGGCCTGTCGGGCTCGGGGCCCGTGTACATCTACATGGTCATCGAGGCGATGATCGACGGCGGCGTGAAGATGGGGATCCCGCGCGCGATCGCGGCCAAGCTCGCCGCGCAGACGGTGTACGGCGCGGCCAAGCTCGTGCTGGAGACCGGCAAGCACCCGGCGATCCTGAAGGACGAGGTGACCACGCCCGGCGGGACCGCGATCAACGCGATCCACGTGCTGGAGAGCCGCGGGCTGCGCTCGGTCCTCATCGACGGCGTCGAGGCCGCGACGAAGCGGTCGCAGGAGCTGTCGCGCCTGTACGCGCCGGAGCCTTGACGGGGCGGTCCGGACCTGTTATAAATTGGAAGCCGTAAGGACGCTTCAGCCCGGAACGCCGATACGGGGGCGTTCCGGCTTTTTATTCCCCCTTTGTCCCACGAACATAAGACCGCCACGCTGATCACCGCCCGCGAGCACCTCGAAGAGGTGGTCGTCGAGCTCGCCAAGTGCGACCGCCTGGCCTTCGACACGGAGTCGAACGGCTTCTACGCGTACAAGGAGCGGGTCTGCCTGGTGCAGATCTCCTCGCCGACCGAGGACTACATCGTCGACCCGATCGCGATCCCCGACATCTCGTCTCTGGGGCCGCTGTTCGCAGACCCCGGGATCGAGAAGCTCTTCCACGCCGGCGAGTACGACGTGCTGTGCCTGAAGCGCGACTACGGCTTCACCTTCTCGAACCTGTACGACACGATGATCGCCGCGCGCGTGCTCGGCATCAAGGAGCTCGGCCTGGCCGCCGCGATCGAGCGCCACTTCGGCCTCGTGATCTCGAAGAAGCTGCAGCGCGCCGACTGGGGCAAGCGCCCGCTGACGCACGAGATGATCCGCTACGCGCAGGGCGACACGCACTACCTGATGACGCTCTCCGACCAGCAGAAGAAGATGCTCGTCGAGAAGGGCCGCCTCGAGGACGCGCAGGAGGCCTTCCGCGAGCTCGAGGACCTCGAGCCGACCTTCAAGACCTTCGACCCCGAGGGCTACTGGAAGCTGGTCGGCCGCCAGGAGATCGGCGGCAAGGCGATGTCGGCGCTGAAGGAGATCTGGCTGTACCGCGAGAACCAGGCGCAGTCCCGCGACCGCGCCCCGTTCCGCGTGATGCCCGAGGACCTGATGGTCCGCATCGCGCAGGCGCTGCCCGAGACGAAGGAGGCGCTGGCCGAGGTGAAGGGGATGTCCCCCTACATCCTGGAGCGCTTCGGCCCCGGCCTGCTCGCCGCCGTCGAGCGCGGCGTGAACGGCCCGCCCGTCGTGAAGCCCGCGCCGGCCGGCGGCGAGAAGCGGCGCATGGCCGACGACGAGTGGAAGACCTTCGAGGCCCTGCGCGCCTGGCGCAAGGAGCGCGGCGAGCGCGACGGCGTCGAGCCGGTCGTGATCCTCTCCACCGACTCGATGCGCCAGATCGCGTCCCACGCGTGCCGGGCGGGCGGCGACCCGCTGACGCCTCTGTCGGACCTCAAGAAGACGCGCTACGGCGAGGACATCCTCCGCGTCGTCGCGTCCGTGCGCGCCGCCTCTAGGCCCTAGGTCCTCCCCGGAGGCGGGTCTCCTGTCTCCGCCCTTCTGGGCCCCCTCGTGCGGCGCCGCGCGCGCCCGCCGCGCTAGAATGCGCTCATGAGAGGTCCCTGGGCGCGGCTGGCCGCTTCCCTGTGCCTGGCGCTCGCCGCGCCCGGCCTGGCCCCGTTCTCGGCCGCCGCGCAGGTCGTCTCCCGCCCCGCCGGGGCCGCCGCGGCGTCCTCCGCGCGCGTGACGGTCGCTCCGGCGCTGACGACCTTCGCTCCTCTCCCGACGCTCGCCCCGTCCCCGCTCTCCGTCCCTTCGCTCGCGGCGCTCCCGACGGCCGCGCCCGGCCTCGCCGTCGCGCCGGTCCTCGCCGTCGCGCCGGTCCGCGCCGTCGCGCCGGTCCGCGCCGTCGCGCCCGCCCTCGCCGCGGCGCCGGCCGCCGCTCTGAAGGCCGCGGCCGCCGAGGTCGAGCGCGCCGCGCCGGCCCTCGGCCGGATCCCGACCGAGTCCGCGTCCGCCGCCGGGGAGACGCAGTTCCGACTGCTGACCGGCGAGGCCTTCTCCGCGCCCGCCGCGCTCGCCGCCGCCGAAGGGCCGGCCGCGCCGCGGCCGACGGGCCTGTCGCCCGCGCCGAAGGAGCGCCCGCCGCTCGACCCGGTCCGCCGCCGCGGCGTGCGCGGGATGATCGCGGGCACCGCCGCGATGAAGCTCGGCATGGAGACGGTGACGCTGAGCGTGCCGATGCTCGTGCTCTCGGGAATGGGCGGCGCGGCGCTGGTCGCGACGCTGATGGTCGGCTACGGGATCGCGCAGGCCGTCTTCTCCGGCGCGGCGGGCGGCCTGATCGACCGCTCGTCGCCGCAGAAGGTCCTCGCCGGCGCCGTCGCCGCGCAGGCCGTGCTGACGGGCGCCGTCGTCGCCCTCGGCGCCATGAGCCTGCTGAGCGTCCCCCTCCTCGCGGCCTGCTACGTGCTCATCGGAGGCGCGGCCGGGATCATGGAGACCGCGCGCCAGTCGATCCCGGCGCGCCTGCTCGGCCAGGACGCCGAGGAGCTGTCGCGCTACAACGCGCGTCTCCACATCTTCTACGAGACGGCGGGCGTCGCCGGCCCGCTGGCGGCCGGCGCGCTGATGGCGGCGTTCGGGCCGCTGTGGGCGCTGCTGCTCAATCCGCCGGCCTACCTCGCGGCCGCGTGGCTGTTCTCGCGCGTGCGCCTGCCCGCGGCCCCCGCGCACGAGCCGACGGTCCGCGCCGGCTCGCTGGCCGACCGCGTGAAGGAGTACGCCGCCGACGTGAAGGCCGGCGCGCGCGTGGTCCTGGGAGACTCCCGCCTGCGCTGGATCGGCCTGGCCTTCGTCGTGCCGCAGGTCCTGCACCGTCTCCTCGAGGGCCTGATCGTGCCCGTCTTCGCCAAGCGCGTCCTCGGCGCCCCGGGCGACGCCGCCTACCTGCTCACGGCGTCGAACCTCGGCGAGCTGATCGGCGCCGCGCTCCTGCTCAAGTTCGCCGAGAAGATCCCGGCGCCGGTCTGGGTCAAGCGCGGCGCGGCCGCGCTGGCGATCCTGACGACGCTCGCGCTCACGCACGCGCTGTGGCTGGCCCTCCCGGCCGTCCTGCTGATGAGCGCGACGTGGTCGTCGAGCGACCTGGCCCTGCGCTCCGAGATCCAAGCGCGCCTGGGCGAGCACGACCTGCCGCGCGCGACCGCCTTCCTGTACGGCCTCTTCGTGCTGGGCGCCGCCGCGGCCTCGCTGGGACTGGGCTTCCTCTTCGACGCGCTCGCGCCGGCCGCCGCGTTCGGCTGGACCGCCGGGGCGTTCGTCGCGGCCGGCGCCGCCGTCCTGCTGGCCGCGCGGCGCCTGACGGCGAAGAAGCCCTAGGGCTTCTTCGCCGCGCGCCGCTCCAGTTCCTCGATCGAGTCGAGCAGGCGCTGGCTCGGGGCCACCTCGTAGGCCTTGCGCAGGAAGCGCACGCCGTACGACAGCTCGCCCTGGTCGGCGAGCGTCAGGCCCAGCCCCTCGTACGCGTCGGCCGCCGACTGGCCGCCGACCCCGTTCTTGATCGCCAGGCGCAGGGACTCCATGTACTCGGCGCGCGCGGTCTTCAGGTCCTTCCGCGCCCGCGCGCTCCGGGCGGTCAGCTCGTGCCACGACGCGCGCATCCGGTCCTCGGGCGACAGGAGCCGGTCGGCCGCGTCCAGCTCGACCTTCGCCTCGTCGAGGCGGCCGCCGACGATCAACGAGCGCGCCTTGGCCAGGCGCTCCTCGGCCGGCAGCGGCGCGGTGGGCGAGGCGTCGCCGCCCAGCACGACCTCCGACGGGAGCGCCGACGACTCCGCGGCCTGGACGCGCTCGCGCCGGCGCGCGGCGCGCAGCGCCGACTCGATCACCGGGTCCGGGCCGGCTTCGCGGACGGAGCGCTCATCGCTCTTGCCCCAGCGGAAAGCGACGCTCACGCGATGCGTCAGGCCCAGGTCGCCGTACGGCGCGATCGCGTAATCGACGCCCCACGCCTCGCCGCGCCAGCCGACGCCCGCCGAGATGCCGACGCCCGCGTCGACGCGCGTCGTGTAGCCGAGGCGCAGGGCCAGGCTGCCGCCGGCCACCGTCTCGACGCCGACCGCCGCGCGGACGCGGTCGGAGCCTTCCTTGACCGCGTCGGCGGTCGCCGCGTTGCGATGGCCGAAGGCCGCGAAGGTCCACGCCGCGCCGGCGCGCCCGGTGACCGGCAGGGCCTCGCCGGAGCCTTGGAAGCGGATCTTCCCGCCGAGGTTCTGGCCCGCGGCGCCCAGCGTCAGCCCCGGAGCCCACGACGGGCGCCACTGCGCGCCCAGGTCGGCCGCGACGGCCTGGCCGACGGTGCCGTCGTTGTCCTCGCGCA
>JACQBB010000017.1 GCA_016194625.1 Elusimicrobiota bacterium
CACGACGAAGGCGCGCGGCACGGGCCTCGGCCTGGCCGTCGTGCGCAAGGTGATCGACCGGCATAAAGGGAGGGTGGACGTGGAGAGCCAGGTGGGCGTCGGCACGACCTTCAAGCTCTCCCTGCCCATCGCCGTCTGAGGCGGACATGAAAGGCAAGATACTGATTGTCGACGACGACGCCAACATCCGCGAGGGCGTCAGCGACATCCTGGACGTCGAAGGCTACGAGACCGCGCAGGCGGGCTCCACGGCCGAGGCGGTCGCGCAGGTGAAGAAGGACTCCTACGACGTCATCCTGATGGACTACAACCTGACGGACGGCACCGGGATCGACGCGATCAAGCAGATCCGGACGCTGAACGCCGACAGCCAGATCCTGATGATCACCGGCAACGCGTCGCTCGACGCGGCCGTGAAGGCGATCCAGGAGTCCGTCAACGATTTCCTCCAGAAGCCGGTGAACCCGGACCAGCTCAAGCGCGCGATCTCGAAGTCGCTCGAGAAGATGCGGCTGGTGCAGGAGAACCGCCGCCTGATCGAGGACCTGAAGAAGGTCAACGACCAGCTGACGCGCCTGTCGGCGATGAAGTCCAAGTTCATGTCGATGGCCAGCCACGACCTGTCGAACTCGCTGATGACGCTCCAGGTCAGCTTCGAGATGCTGGCGGGCACGATCAAGCCCGACGACGACCAGAAGAAGCGCATGCAGTACATCTCCAACGGCATCGGCCAGATCGCGCGGCTCATCGAGGACCTGGTCGACTGGGCGTCGATCGAGCAGGGCAAGTTCCGCCTGGAGACGAACCTGTTCGATCCCGGCGGGATGGTCGAGGAGGCCGTGGTCGGTCCGCAGGCGCGCGCGGCGACGCGCGGCCTGACGCTGAAGACCGAGGTCGCGTCCGGCCTGCCGACGATCAGCGCCGACAAGAAGCGCCTCCTCCAGGTGCTCAACAACCTCCTCGAGAACGCGATCCGGCACACGCCGAAGGGGGGGAGCATCACGGTCCGCGTCGAGCGCGACCCCGCCGGCGTGCGCTTCGCCGTCCAGGACACCGGCGACGGCATCGCGCCGGCCGACAAGGACAAGCTGTTCGAGAGCTTCTATCAGGGCGCGGGGAGCTCGGGCGGCCGCCACGGCCTGGGCCTGTCCATCTCCCGCGAGATCGTCCACAGCCACAAGGGCCGCATCTGGGTCGAGAGCCCCGGGGCCGGGAAGGGCGCCACCTTCCTTTTCACGATCCCGGCCTCCTCTTGACAAAGTCCGAAATAACCGTTATTTATGCCGAGATTTGCTAGACTCGGCTGACTCCGAGGAGGAATCGAATGGCTGCCAAGGCTGCGCCCAAGAAGAAGGTGAAGGTCCTCATCGCCGACGACCAGACCCTCTTCCGCGAAGGCATCAAGGATCTTCTTGAGAACGAGAAGTCCGTCGAGGTGATCGGCGAGGCCGCGGACGGCCAGGAAGTCATCCGCATGGCCAAGAAGCTCCGGCCCGACGTGATCCTCATGGACATCAAGCTCCCGCACCTGGACGGCGTCTCCGCGACCCGCCAGATCCGCAAGGAGCTGCCCAACACGAACGTGCTGATCCTCTCCAGCTACGAGGACGAGGCCCACGTGATGGAGTCCATCCAGGCCGGCGCCAACGGCTACCTCTCCAAGATGCTCCCCGCCGCCGAGCTGGTCAACGCGCTGAAGACCTTCGCCAACCAGGGCGTGATGATCCCCCAGCCGGTGATGAGCAAGCTCCTCGACGGCCTGCGCAACATGGGCACCGCCAACGCCGAGGCCTCGCTCGTCGCGCTGACCAAGACCGAGATCAAGGTCCTGGCCCTGCTCGGCCGCGGCCAGTCGAACAAGGAGATCGCGGCCTCGCTGACGTGCAGCGTGAAGACCGTGAAGAACCATCTGAACTCGATGTTCCAGAAGCTGAGCGTCTCCAACCGCACCGAGGCCGTGGTCAAGGGCATCGACCTGGGCCTCATCTCCGCGGAGAAGTCGGACTAGATGCTCTGAGCCTTTCCTTCGCGCATCTGTGCCGCGCGCGAAGCGTCGCGGCCTAGACGTCATCAGAGAAGGCCCCCCGGGAGACGCCTCCCGGGGGGCCTTTCTTCTTAATAATCCCGCCATTGACGCCGTTTCCGCCCGGGGCTATCCTGACGCGATGGCGTCCCGTGCGTCCTTGACGAGGCTGGCGCTCCTGGCCGCGGCCCTGCTCGCCGCGCGTCCCGCGTCGGCGACGAAGCTCGACGCGCGCCTGCGCGTGGAGCGCGGGCGCGCGGACGCCGTCCGGCGGGCCGCCGGCGCGGGCGCCCCGGAGCCGTCCTACCGCGTGCTCGTCCGCGTGGCGCCCGGCACGACGATCGAGGCCCTGCGCGCGGCGCACCCGGCCGCGACCTTCACGACGATGTCGGGACCCGTCGTCACCGCGCGCGTCCCGGAGTCGGAGCTGGCGGCGCTGGAGGCCGACCCGCGCGTGCTCTCGGTGTCCGGCTCGCGCCGGCTGCGGCCGACGATGAACGTCGCGCGGTCCAGCGCGGCCAGCTCCGGCCTCTACCTGGGAACGACGCGCAACGGCGCCGCGGACCTGGCGGGACTGGACGGCACCGGCGTCGTCGTCGGCGTCGTGGACACCGGCATCGACTTCCGCCACGCGGACTTCATCGACCCCGTCTCCGGGAACTCCCGCATCCAGTACCTGTGGGACCAGACCGACGCCGGCGGGGCGGCCCCCACGGGCGTGACCTGCTCCCCCGCCGACTGCGGCACCGAGTGGTCGAACGCGCAGATCAACGCGTCGCTGCCGGGCGGCGGCTCGGTGCGCGAGAAGGACCTGAGCGGCCACGGCACGCACGTCGCGGGCATCGCCGCCGGCAACGGCCAGGCCGCGGGCGGCCCGTACGCGGCCGGGACTTTCAAGGGCGTCGCGCCGAAGGCGGACCTCATCGTCGTCAAGACGAACTTCAGCGACGCCGGCGTGGTCGACGCCATCAACTACATCGCGACGCGCGCGGCGGGGCTGGGCAAGCGCGCGGTGGTCAACCTGAGCCTCGGCGGGCAGATGAGCCCCCACGACGGCACCTCGAGCTTCGAGACGGGCGTGACCGCGGCCGCCGCGACCACGCCGGTCGTCGTCGCGATGGGCAACGACGGCGGCGCCTCCCCCCACGCGCAGATGAACGGCCTCGCCTTCAACCAGACGGTCACCTTCACCGTCGGCGTGACGGCCGCCTACGCCGCGGACGCGCAGGTCGACCTGTGGGGCTCCTCGAGCGACTCGTACCTCGTCACCGTCGCGCTCACGGGCGTCTCGTGCGGCGTGATGAGCGAGGTCTCCGGCGCCGGCACGGGCGCGAGCCCGTTCGCGTGCGGCACGAACTCGGTGTACATCGAGAACGCGAGCGGCGCCACCGGCAGCACGAGCCCCGCCGACCGCGAGATGTACGTGGACGTGTACGACCCGGCGGGGCTCGCCATCAGCGGGCTGACCGTCTCGGTCACCTGCAAGAACGCGAGCGGCTGCGGACGCCTCGACGGCTACCTCGACCCCGCCGGCGAGGGCACCGCGTTCGTCGGCGGCGGAGGCTACGCGGTCACGACGTCCCAGACGATGGCCTCGCCGGCGACCGCGAACGGCGTGATCGCGGTCGGCTCCTACGCGTCGCGCATCGCCTGGACCGACCTCGCCGGCGGCGCGGTCAGCTACGTGAGCCAGACGCTCGGGACGCTGTCGGACTTCAGCAGCCAGGGCCCGACGCGCGACGGGCGCCAGGCGCCCGACGTCGCGGCGCCCGGCTCGGGCATCGCGTCGGCGCTCTCCGCCCAGGCCGGCTACTGCGCGTCGACCTGCACCTTCAGCGCGCTCCAGGTCCTCCAGGACGGCAAGCACGCGATCCTCCAGGGCACCAGCATGGCGGCGCCGGTCGTGACCGGGATCGTCGCGCTGCGCCTGCAGGGCTCCCCGACGCGCACGCCCGCCGAGCTGCGCTCGATCGTCCAGGGGCTGGCCCGCGGCGACGGCGCGGTCGGCGCGTACGGGGCCGCTCCGAACACGGCGTTCGGCTACGGCAAGGCCGTGTCGAGCCCGCAGCCGATCGCCGCCCCGAGCGGCACCGGCGCCGCGGCCCTGGGCGTCTCGTCGATCACCTGGACCTGGAGCTCGTCGCTGCTCGGGGCCGACGCCTTCGACGTGTATTACGCGACCAACGTCTCCGCTCCCCTGCTGACCGCGGCGCAGCCGCCGTTCACGCAGACGGGGCTCCTGGGCAACGCGACCTACGGACTCCTCCTGAGAGGCGTCGCCGGCGGAGTCGAGGGCCCCGCGACCACGATCACGACGGCGACCTTCGCCGCGGCGCCGAGCGGCGCGCCGGCGGCGACGGGCTGGACCTCGAGCGTCACGGTGACCTTCCCCGGGCTCCAATGCCCCGCGTTCCCCGCGGCGGCCTCGTGCTCGGGCTACGTCGCGCAGGTCGGCGCCGCCGCCGACTTCTCCGGCGCGGTGTTCTCGAGCGCGACGACGGCGCGCACGCTGACGACCCTGCAGGTGACGGGTCTGACGGCCAACACGGGCTACTTCCTGCGCCTCGGGACGCTGAACCCGCTGGGCGCGGCGACCTGGGGTCCGTACACGACCTTCAACACCGGGACCAGCCTCATCGCGCCGAGCAATCCGTCGTTCGACATGCTCTCGACGGGCACGATCCGGTTCAACTGGGCCCAGGGCGGCAATCCCCCGGGGCTGACCTACGTCGCCCAGGCCTCGACGGCCTCCGACTACTCGGGGACGCTCACCTCCATCTCGGGGACCGCGTTCTCGGCGACCTTCGTCTCGCTGGCGGCGGACGCGAGCTTCTACTTCCGCGTCCAGGCGGTCGGCGGCCCGTTCCTCGCCGCCGGCCCCACGGCGACGTGGGCGCTGCCGCCGGCGGTCTCGACGGCGCCGTTCGTCGCGGTCGCCACGACCGGCCTGACCGCGGCGTGGGCGAACAACGGCGACCAGCCCGACACGCTGTACCAGGCGGAGCTGTCGCCGGTCGCGGACTTCTCGTCCGGAGTGCTCGTCAAGCAGTCGCGGACCACCGCGGCCGCCTTCACGGGGCTGACCCCGAACACGGCCTACTGGGCCCGCGTGACGGCGCTCTCGCGCTCGGGGAACGCGAGCGCGGCCGTCGTGACGGGCTCGACGGTGACGCTGGTCCAGACGCCGACGCTGGGCGGCGCGCCGTTCTCGGCGCAGGCCGGCGACGGCTTCGTCTTCTCGTACCTGACCGGGAGCAACCCCGCCGGGACGCGCTACCTCGTGCAGGTCTCCACCGACGCGGCGTTCAGCGTCGTGCGCGGCTCCTCGAACACCGCGTCGTCCTCCGCGGGCTTCTCGGGACTGCTGTCGAACCAGGCCTACACGGCGCGCGTCGCGGGCCTGAACTCCGCGGGCACGCCGACGGCCTACGCGACGGCCTCCACCGCGACGGCCGTCGTCGCGCCGACGGCGGCCGCGACCGCGGTCACCACGCGCACGGCGACGGCGCTCGGCCTGGCCTGGCTGGCGGGCTCGCTCTCCCCGGGCACGACCTATCTCGCGCAGGTCTCCAGCTCGCCGGCGTTCGCGTCCGCGGTGACCAGCTCCGCGACGCTCTCGGCGACGGCCGCGCTGACCGCGCTGCAGCCCAACACGACCTACTACGGCCGCGTCCGGGCGCTGAGCCGCTACGCGCCGAACCCCGACGGGCCCTATCTCTCCCCCGCCGCGGTCGCGACCCTGCCGGACGTCCCCGGCGCCGCGGCGGCGCCGTTCAAGAGCGTGTTCTTCACAAGCGCGACGGTCGCGTGGACGCCGCTGCCGCTCGCGCCCGCCGCCGCGGCCGCCGAAGGCTACCGCGTCGAGTTCTCCACCGACCCCTCGTTCGGCGCCGTGTGGGCGTCGAGCGCGGTCGCGCCCGGCGCGGCCACCGCGACGGTCTCGGGCCTGGCGTACGCGACGCCGTACTACGCGCGCGTCGGCTCGCTGGCCTGGGACGGGACGCCGAACTGGCTGGTGCTGGGCTCGACGCGGACGTCCCTGCCGCCGCTCTCGTCGGGCACGGTCAGCGGGTCCGCGCTCGTCCTGACCATCCCGCCGGCCTTCCCCGAGCTGACCTCGATCGTGGTCACGGTGCCGCCCGGCGCCTTCCCCGCGGGCACGCTCGTCAGCGCGGTGGCCAGCATCTCGCTGCCGCTGGTCGGCGCGCGCTCCAACGAGGCGGCCGGCCTCGTCCCGCTGGGGACCGCGGTCGGCCTCGACCTGTCGGCCGGCGGCCTCCAGCCCGCCTCACCCGTGCGCGTGACGATGACCTACGACCCGCTGCTGGTCCCGGCCGGGCAGGACGCGCGGCGCCTGACGCTGTGGCGCTACGACCCGGCGAGCGCGCAGTGGACGGTGGTCCCGTCGCAGGCCGACGCGAGGACGCGCACGCTGACCGCCTCCGTCCAGCATTTCTCGACCTTCGCGCCGTTCTTCGTGACCGCGGGCTCGGACCTCGCGTCCGTCCAGGTCTTCCCCCAGCCGTGGGAGGCCTCGGTCTCGGCGTCCGCGTACTGGGCGCCGGTGCTCACCTTCTCCGGGATGCCCGGGGGCGCGCGCGTGCGCCTGTTCACGCTGACCGGCGAGTGCGTGTTCGACCAGGCGGCGTCCGCGGCCGGCGTGCTCACCTGGGACGGCTACACGCGCTACGGCAAGCGCGCCGCGTCCGGGGTCTATTTCGCCGCGATCGAGTCGGGCGGCGCGCGCCGCGTGCGGCGGGTGGTGATCGTCCGGTGAGGCGCCTCCTCCTCGCCGTCCTGCTCGCCGGCGCCGCGGTCCCCGCGCGCGCCCTGCAGAACCTCGCGGGCACGGCCGGCGCGGAGTTCCTCCGCCTGGGCGTGGGCGCGCGCGCGCTGGGCATGGGCGAGGCCTACACCGCGGTGGCCGACGGCCCGGACGCGGCGTACTGGAACCCCGCCGGGCTGGCGCTGATGCGCCGCCCCGAGGCCTCGTACTCCCGCGGGGAGCTCCCCGCCGGCACGCACCACGACTTCCTGGCCGTCGGCGTCCCGCTCCGCTGGGCGGGCGGCGTCGCCGCGGTGGCCGTCACGCGGCTGTCGGGCGACAGCCTGGCGCTGGTCGACGCGTCGAACCAGACGCGCGGCTCGTTCTCGCCGCACTCGGAGGCCTACGCGTTCGCCTACGGCCACGATTTCTCCGACAACAGCCTCACCGAGCAGTCGCGCGACTACTTCCGCGAGAGCTGGAACCTCCCCCGCGTCGAGCGCCCGTACGACGACCAGAAGGAGCCGTGGACCGGCGACATCTGCGCCGGCGTCGCGATCAAAGGCATCAGCGAGACGCTGGGCGCGCGCTCGGCGTCGTCGTTCGCGGTGGACGGCGGCGGCCTGTTCCGGCCGACCGACCTCCCCGAGCTGACGGTGGCCGGCGCGGTCCGCAACGTCGGCGAGAAGATCCGCTTCATCCAGGAGGCCCAGCCTCTTCCCGTCGAGGGCGCGGTCGGCGCGTCCTACGACGCGCGCGTCGAGGACTGGCGCTTCCTGCCGTCGATCGAGGCGGCCCTGCCGTACGCCGGCAACGCCTACGGCAAGCTCGGCGTCGAGGTCTCCCGCCGCGTCGCCGAGGGCGCGCACGCGGCCCTGCGCCTGGGCTACAACAGCCGCACGGCGGCCGACGTGGGCCCCGTCTCGGGCCTGGGCGCCGGCGTCGGCCTGCAGGTCGGCGGCTTCCGCTTCGACGCCGCCTTCCAGCCGATGGGCGTGCTCGGGCAGGCGCTGCGCGTCGGCGTCGGCTGGCGCTTCTGACGGAGGGGCCGGCTACTTGAGCGCGGCCTTCTTGCCGCCGGCCTTCACGCGCGTCAGCGCCTCCTCGGCGTAGACGCGGATCCGGGGGTTGCCGGCCTTCTTGGCCAGGCGCTCGAGCGTCGGCAGTCCGCGCTCGTCCTCGGTCGCGCCGAGGGCGGCGACGGCGGTCATCGTGACGCGCTCGTCGGGGTCCGACACGCGGGCGCACAGCCACGGGACCAGGGACGGGTCGTGCGCGGCGAAGTCGGCGAGCGCGCGCAGCGCGTTGACGCGCACGCCGAACGGGGAGCCGGCGGCGGCGGCCTTCTTGAGCCGGGGCAGGACCTTCGGGTCGCGCGTCGAGGACAGCGCCGCGACGGCGGCGGCCCCGAGCGCGTCCCGGTAGCTGGGCGTGCCCAGGTTCTTCAGGGCGACGGACAGGTGGCGGCCTCCGGCGAGCGCGCCGAGAGCGCGCGTCGCCTCGACCTGCACGCCGAGCGCGCGGTGCGCGCGCGCCAGCGGGACGATCTTCCGGTCGGCCCCGGGGCGCGCCCGGCGGGCGACCTCGGCGACGACGGCGCGCAGGACCTTCGGGTGGCGGACCGAGCGCAGCAGGGCGTCGAGCGCGGCGTCGGCCCCGGTCCCCGGCATCCCGCCGAGGGCCCTCACCATCTCGACGGCGGCGCCCCAGAACCGCTCGCGCCGGGCCTGGGCCGCGAGGGCGGCGACGGCCTTCGGGCCGCCCCAGGCGGCGACGCGCTCGGCGGCCAGCGCGCGGGAGACGGCGGTCGCGCCGGCCGCGAGCGAGCGGAACCACATCGGCGCGGGCTTGGCCAGCGCGAGCTTCTTGAGCACGACGAAGTCGGGGTCGATCTCCACGTCGAGCGGCGCGCCGGGCAGCTTCCAGGAGAAGCGGTGCTCCTTGTCCTTGACGTCCTCGTGGAAGTCGCGCGTCCAGCCGCGGCCGGTCACGCGGACGTGCAGGCGGAAGCGGAACGCGGGGTGGGCGTCGTCGATCCCCTGGGTCTGCATCAGCCACAGCGAGCCGCGGCGGTCCTTGTCGTCGTAGCTCCAGCGGGCGCGCAGGACCGGGTGGCCGGCGCGGTACACCCACTGGTCGAAGAAGCCCTGCAGGTTGCGGCCGGTGGCCTCCTCGATCGCGAGGACGAGGTCCTGCGTCTGCACCGACGAGTCCTTGTGCTTGCGCAGGTAGTGGCCGACGGACTTCCACCACAGCTCGTCGCCGAGCTCGCGCTTGAGCATGTGCAGGACCCACGAGCCCTTCTCGTACAGGTGGCGGTCGAAGATCGTCCACGGGTCCATGTAGGTGCGGCAGACGATCGCGCGGCGGTAGCGGCGCGCGTCCTCGTCGAAGTACGCGCGCGCGTTGCCGAGCAGCTCGTACAGCGCCTCGTCGCGGCCCTTGTCGTGCTCTTGGAAAAGCACCTCGAAGTAGGTCGCGAACCCCTCGTTGAGCCACGCGTGCGGCCACTCGGCGCAGGTGACCAGGTCGCCGAACCACTGGTGCGCGAGCTCGTGGGCGACCAGCAGGTCCAGGTCGTGGTCGAGCGCGGCGCGCGCGTCGATCAGGCAGGCGTCGGTCTGCGTCGTGCAGGTCGTGTGCTCCATGCCGCCCGGGTACTCGGCGACGGCGACCTGGGCGTAGCGCGGGTACGGGTAGCGCACGCCGGTCTTCTCGGAGAAGAACTGCAGGGCCTTCGCGGTCTTGCCGAAGCCGCGGCGGGCGTCGGCCTCGCGGCCGGGCTCGCAGTAGAACACGACGGGGATGCCGTCCCAGTCCTCCTCGATCTCGGAGAACTTCCCGACGACGAGGGTGATCAGGTAGATCGAGTGCGGCCGGTCCATCTTCCAGTGCCAGACGTCCTTGCCGCCCTCGCGGGCCTTGTCGACGAGGACGCCGTTGGACAGCGCGCGGTAGCCGGCGGGCACGCGCGCGCGCACCTCGGAGGTGACCTTCGCGTGCGGGGCGTCGTGGCACGGGAACCAGCGGCGGGCGTCCTCGGGCTGGCTCTGGCTCCACATCTGGTCGGGCTTCTTCACGAAGTGGAGCCCGGCCTCGGGGTCGGTCACGCGGTAGCGGAACTCGACGCGGGCCTCCCCCTTCTCGGGGAGGTCCTTGGGCGCGTTGACGGCGAGCCGGCCGTCGAGGTGGCGGAAGCGCACCGGGCGGCCGTCCACCAGGACCTTGCTCACCTTCAGGCCGACGGCGTCGAAGTCGAGGCGGCGCACGCCCGCGCGGCGGGCGCGGACGGTGGTGACGCAGACGCCGGACAGCGTCTTGCGGCGCAGGTCGGCGTCGAGGTCGAGCGAGACGTGCAGGGCGTCGAACGCGCGGTCGGGCGCGTAGGACGGGGGCTTGCCGAGCAGGGCGCCGCGTACGTCGCCGCCGGGGGCCCCTCCTTCGTGACGGCGCGCGCAGCGGAGGAACTCCCGGCTCTCGAGGGTCATCGGTCGTCCTTCAAGCGGCGACGGCGTCGGCCTTCGCGGCGGAGGCGTATTCCTTGATCATCATCGCCGCCACCTCGTTGCGCTGGAGCTGGGTGGTGCCCTCGTA
>JACQBB010000018.1 GCA_016194625.1 Elusimicrobiota bacterium
GCCTTCGGCGGGTCGCCGCCGTCCAGCGCGCACAGGAGCGCGGCCTCGGCGGGCGTGCGCTCTTCCGGCGCCAAGCCGCCCAGGCGCTCGGCGGGCGGGCGCGGCACGCGCCAGGCGTCGTCCTCGCCGGGCGCGGGCAGGCGCGCGGCGCGGCACAGCTCGCGCAGGTAGGTGGACGGGACCTCGGCGCGGCCGTTCTCGTCGGAGCGCGGATACACCAGCGTCAGCCGCTCGCGCGCGGAGGCGGCGGTGAGCGCGAACAGCAGGCGCTCTTCCTCATGGCCGGAGGCCTTGCGCGCGATCCAATAGCCCGCGGGATGGCGCAGGGCGGCGCGGGCCTCGTCGCGCAGGATGGGGTCCTCGGCGATCTGGCGCGGGAACAGCTTCTCCTTCAAGCCGATCATCACCACGGCGCGGAAGCGGCCGCCGCGGGCGTCCATCGCGTCGAGCGCGCGCACGCCCAGCGCCCCGGCGCCGACGGGGCGCGTCGCGCGCGACAGCTTGGCCTCGAACGCGTCCAAGAAGTCTTCCCAAGAACATTCGCTGCCCAGCCGATCGAACGCCTCCAGCTCGTCCAAGGCGTCGGCCACGGCCTGGCGCGCGTCGCGCTCGGCCGCCGAGGCGTCGGACGGGAAGCCGAGGTGGGCGGCGAGCAGGGCGCGCGCCTCGTCGGCGCGCTGGGCCCAGGACGACGGCGGGCCGCCCAGGCTGTCGCGCACGCCGTTCAGGAAGTCCCACAGCGCGCGCACGTCGGCCGCGGGGACCGCGAAGCCGGTGAGGCCCTCGCGCACGCGGTGCGGGTACAGCTCGACGGGGCCGCTCGCGCGCGGCTCCAGCTTCCCCCGCCACTGCAGCCAGCCGGCGCGCACGCCCAGCGCCTCGATCAGGCGCCGCCACAGCGCGACGCGCCCGCGCGCGGCCGAGGCGAAGTACGGCGACGACGCCAGGTCCTCGACCAGCCGCGCCGGGAAGTCGCGCCGCCGCAGGGTCAGCAGGTCGAGCGAGGCCTTGGCCAGCGGCCGGCGCAGGATCGGCTCGCCGCCGGCCAGGTCCAGCGGCACGCCCTCGGCCGCGAACGCGTCGAGCAGAGCGGCGCGATACGGCTCCAGCGAGCGAGCGACGACGGCGATCTCCGCGCACGGCACGCCCGCCGCGGCGAAGCGCGCGCACTCCTTGGCCGCGGCCCACGCCTCGTCGCGCGCGCCCGACGCCGAGACCACGCGCACGCGCGCCGGGTCGGCCGCGACCGGCTTGGCCGCGGGGTCGAACAGCGCGTCCAGCGCGCCGCCGAGCGCCGTGCCCGCGCCGCCGTCCTTCGACAGGTCCGCGGGCGCGCGCGCGGCGAGCTTGGTCTCGAAGAAGTCGTCGGCGAAGCGGTAGGCCGGGTGGCCTTTGCGGTACGGGAAGTACAGCCGCGACGGCCGCGTGGAGGTGACGGCCTCGAACGCGTCGGCCTGGAGCCCGGTGAGGTCGTAGAAGCCGTAGTACAGCGCCTCCCGGAATCCCCCCAGCCACGCCGAGCCCGGCGCCAGCTCGGCCGCGCGCTTGACCAGCGCCGACGGCGGCAGGACGCCCAGCGCGTCCAGCTTCTTCTCGTACGCCGACAGCAGGGCCAGCAGCGCGATCAGCCGCGCGCGCTCCTCCGTGTCGGGCAGCAGGTCGTCGCCGAAGTTCTCCGCCAGCTGGCGCGGGTCCACCCCCGCGTCCACCAGGTCGCGCAAGGAGGCGCGCACCGCCGCCGCCAACGCCTTCGGCCGCAGTTCCTTGGCGATGCCGAGAGAGGGCGCCTCGTCGAGCACCTGGTCCACGACCGCGTCGTGGAACAGTGGATCGGAGACCAGCGCCCCTTGCGGGAACCCGCCGTCCTCCACGATCGCCGCGGCCACGCTGTGGAAGGTATGGAAGTGCACGCCGAGCAGCGGCAGTCCCTTCTCGACGGCGAGCAGGCGCTCCAGCCGGTCGGCCATCACCCGCGACGGCGCCACGACCAGCAGCGGCGCGTCCCCGGCGCCGGGCTTCAGCTCCGCGACGCGCGCCGCGAACGCCCCCTCCAGCGCCTCGAACGGCCCATGGAACACCTTCAGCGTCCCGCTCACGCGGACAGTGTAGCGTTTCCGGCGCCGCGGGCGCCGGAGAGTCATCCACCGGGGAATCGCGCGATTTTCTTGTGGATAAGCGGGGCACGCCGTCGCTCCGTCGTCGATTTGTTAGACTCTCCCCCATGTCCTCCATCCCCACCGCTCCGCCCTCCGGATTCCGCGACTTCCTGCCCGAGCAGGTCGCGCTGAGGCACGACGCGATCGAGACGATCCAGAAGATCTACCGGTCGTTCGGGTTCCAGCCGGTCGCGACCTCGGCGGTCGAGGACCTGGCCGTGCTGATGGGCAAGGGCGGCAACGACAACGAGAAGCTGATCTTCAAGATCATGAAGCGCGGCGAGGCGCTGGACCGCGCCGTCGCCGAGAAGACGGACCTGGCCGACCTGGGCCTGCGCTTCGACCTGACCCTGCCGCTGGCGCGCTACTACTCCAAGCACGGCTCCACGCTGCCGCACCCGTTCAAGGCGTTCGCGATGGGGCCGGTGTGGCGGGCCGAGCGCGCGCAGAAGGGGCGCTACCGCGAGTTCGCGCAGTGCGACGTGGACATCGTCGGCGCCGACTCCTGGGGCGCCGAGGTCGACGTCATCACCGCCATCCTGACGGTGTTCGACCGCCTCGGTCTCAAGGGCGTGATGGTCCATCTCAACGACCGCGCGCTGGTCCAGCATCTGCTGAACGCCGTCGGGATCCCCGCGGACCAGCATCCGCAGGTCTGCATCGAGCTCGACAAGCTCGACAAGATCGGCAAGGACGGCGTGCTGAAGGAACTGACCGACCTGGTCGGCGAGGAGAAAGCCAGGAAGGTCGAAGACGTGTTCATCGCCCTGGCCGAGCACGCGGTCTCCGACGACCCCGAGGCGGCCAAGATGTCGAAACGGCTCGAGGACATCACGCAGGCGGTGCGCGGCGTCTTCCCGGACACCGGCCGCTACGACCGCCTGACCGAGAAGTTCGGCGGCCAGCCGATCCCCGCGTGCGGCGGCTCGATCGGCTTCGAACGTTTGATGCTCATTTTAGAAGAAATGGGCAAGCACTCCGAGGACTCCCTGCCCGACGCCGTCGTGACCGTCTTCTCCGACGAGCTGCGCGGCCGCTCCATCGCGGTGGCGACGGCCCTGCGCGCCAAGGGGCTGTCGGTGGACCTGTACCCGGGCGGCGGCAAGCTCAAGGCCCAGTTCAAGTACGCCGACCAGAAGAAGGCGCGCTACGCCCTGGTCATCGGCCCCGACGAGGCCGAGCGCGGCGTGGTCCAGGTGAAGTCGCTGGCGACCGGCGACGAGCAGGCGCTCAGCCTCGAGGAAGCCTGCGCGCGCATCGCCGCGCGGACCTGACGCCGTGAGCCGGGCCTTCGTCAAAGAGGACGGCCCCGAGCCCGACGAGGATCCCGCGGAGCGCCCCGTCTCCGGACAGCCGAACTACGTCACGCGCCGCGGCCTGAAGGCGCTGGAGGACTGGGAGGCGCGGCTCGTCGCGGAGCTGAAGACGCTGTCCGGGGCCCAAGAGGACGCCGAGCGGCGCAAACGGAAGCGGATCCTGGAGCGGGACCTGCGCTACTGCCGGGCGCGGCTGGACGCGGCCCTGCCGGTGGACGCCGCGCCGAAGGACGAGGTCCGCTTCGGGGCGCGCGTGACCCTCCGGCGGGACGACGGGACGGAGAGGGTCCTGCGCATCGTCGGCGAGGACGAGGCGGAGGAGGGCGGCGAGGCCGTCGCCTGGACCGGGCCGTTCGTGCAGGCCTTGTTCGGCCTCAAGACCGGAGCCGCGCTCGACTGGGAGACGGAGTCCGGCCCCGAGCGCTGGACCGTCGTCGCCGTCGCTTACGCCGGTTGACCGCGGTCGGCTCCGGCGTTGCGCGGCGTCAACGCCGGGCGGGCTCGGATATGGGAGAATAGGCTCATGGACATCAACGACGGCGGCGGCGAGTCGGTCGCCCGCATCCTCCAGTACTCGATCTCCCCGGTCGTGCTCATCTCGGCCGTGGGCTTGATGCTCCTGACGCTGACCAACCGCTTCGGCCGCGCGATCGACCGCTGCCGCGACCTGGGCCGCACCATCGACAAGACCGAGCCCGGCGGGCGCGTCCCCTACCAGGAGCAGCTGCGCATCGTCGCGCGCCGCGCGCGCTGGCTGCAGTACTCGATCGTGCTGGTGGTGTCGAGCCTGATCCTGTCCTGCCTGATGATCTTCCTGATGTTCCTGAAGATCCTGGCCGGCTGGCCGGTCGGCCCCGCGATCATCGTCGCGTTCGGCCTCAACGTGCTGTGCCTGATCGGCTCGCTGTCCTACTTCGTCCTCGACCTGTTCTTCGCCGTCGAGGCGCTCGAGATCGAGGTCAGCCGCCACCTCGAAGACCGCTTCTCCTGACCGTCAGCGGCCGGGGCGCGCCAGCTCCGCGGCGCGCGCGTACGCCGGCTCGCCCTTCCGCGCCGACGACAGGGACAGGGCCTTCCTCAGCAGGGCCCGCGCGCGCGGACCGGCGCCCGGCAAAGACGCGAGGCTGACCGCCGCCTCCAGGTCGCCCGGGGACAGCGCGAGCGCGCGCTCCAGGTCGGCCGCGGCGCCCGCGGCGTCGCCGCGGACGGCCTTGAGCACCCCGCGGCCGCGCCAGCCGGCGGGGTCGCGCGGCCGCCGCGCGACGAAGCGGTCGTACGCGGCGAGGTCGGGGCGGGCCGCCTCGGGGAACGGCCGGCCTCCGGAGGCCGCGCTCGCCTCGTCGCCGGCCGCGCGGTCGAGCGCGTCGAGCCAGGCCGCCGCGGCCGCGTCGTCGCGGCCCGCGCGCGCGGCCATCTCGAGCAGGGCGGCGGCGCGGCCGTCCGTGCAGGCGGGCACCGGGACGCGCGCGCCGCCCGCGGCGACCGGCCAACGCGTCAGCTCGCGCGCCGTCGCCGCGACCGCCGCCGCGTACACGACGAGCGCGGCCGCCAGCGCCGCGTCGAGCGTCCGCCCGCCCAGCGCCGTCTCCGCGACCGGCCGCGGGCCGCCGCGGCGGCCGGCGAGGACGGCCAGGCCTGCGCCGGCGAGCGCGCACAGCAGGGGCGCCCCGGCGGCGCGGTACACGGGGGCGCCGCCG
>JACQBB010000019.1 GCA_016194625.1 Elusimicrobiota bacterium
GGCGGCCAGGACGCCGAACAGGGCGAAGAAGGTCTTCCGCGAGCCCAGCGCGGCCTCCGGCGCGGCCGGCGGCGGCGGGGGCGGAGCGAACGCGGGGGCGGCGGGCGCGGGGAAGGTCCCGACGCCCGGCGCCGGGGCCGCGGGGCCGCCGAGGCCGCCGGTCGGCGCGGAGCCGAAGCTCCCGGTCGGCGCCGGGCGGGCCGGGTCGTCGCCGGGCCGGACCTCGGGCGTCGGCGGAGGGAGGATGCGGAACGGCGAGCCGGTCTCGTCGGTCTCCAGCAGCATCGACGGGTTCGCCATCTCCCGGAGGACCTCCGCCGCCGACGCGGGGCGCGCGGCGGGGTCCTTGGCCATCAGCCGGACCAGCAGGTTGGCCGCGCGCACGGTCGCGTCCGGCCGGTACTGGCGGATGTCCGGAGGCGGCTCCTCGCGGTGCAGGATCATCACCTCGGCGCCGGTGCCCTTGAACGGCGGGCGCCCGGCCAGCGCGAAGAACCAGGTCGCGCCGAGGGCGTACAGGTCGGCGCTCTGGTGAGGGGCGACGCCGAAGCCCTGCTCGGGCGCCATGAAGTGGAAGCTGCCGACCGTCACGCCGTCGCCCGTCGACCCCGCCGAGCCCGCCAGGCCGAAGTCGGTGAGCTTCACGCCGCCCTTGGCGTCGATCAGGATGTTCGCCGGCTTCACGTCCCGGTGCACCAGCCCCGCCGCGTGCGCGACGGCGAGCGCCGCCGCGGTCTCCTTCATCACGCGCAGGGCCTCGTCGGCGGCCAGCGGGCCCGCGCGGCGCACGCGCGCCTCCAGGGTCTCGCCCTCGACCCACTGCATCACGATGAAGGCCCGGCCCTGGTCCTCGCCGACGTCGTAGACGGCCACGACGCGGGGGTCGTCCAGCTTGGCCGCCGCGCGGGCCTCGGCCAGCACGGCCGCGCGCGCGGGGGTGCCGGCGCCGACGCGGTCGTCGACCAGCTTCACCGCGACGACGCGGTCCAGCACGAGGTGGCGGGCGCGGTACACGCGGCCCATGCCGCCCGCGCCGACCAGGGCCTCCAGACGGCAGGGCCCCAGCGTCGCGCCCACGAGAGCGTCGGTGGTGCTCATCTCGGCGCCAGGATAGCAGGGCGCGGGACGGCGCGCAAGGGGAGAGGGCCGCATGCTAGAATGTCGCCCATGACCTGGAGGCTCTCCCGGTGGACGTGGCCCGCCCTCGCCGCGTCCTTCGCCTACGCCCTCGCGGCGGGCGCCGAGTGGAACGAGCGGCTCGTCCAGCGCCCCGTCCACGGCCAGGTCCTGGCCGGCCAGGCGTCCGGCGACGACGAGGAGGACCCGCAGGTCCGCGGCAGCGTGTTCCAGCGCATCCGCAAGACGGCCGCCGCGCGCGAGGCCGAGTACGGCTTCATCAACTTCAACCGCGACAAGCTGCGCGTCACCTACCGCATCGACGAGTCCGCGTTCAAGCGCTACAACGCCGCCTACGGCTACCGCAACGAGGACATCGAGGAGCTCCGCCGCTGGCGCGACGACGCCGTCCAGAGCGCGTACAAGCTGGCCGTGAAGGAGGGCAAAGGCCAGGCCGCGGTGGACGCGGCGGCGGCCAACCTCCAGAAGGAGTACGAGAGGCGCCTGCGCGAGTACCTGGAGGACCGCGGCTTCCGCCTGGAGAAGGGGAACGTCACGCGCATCGACATGCCGCTCGTCGTCAAGAAGAACGGCCCGCAGATCAAGCCGCTCGCGCAGACCTTCGAGCGCATCGCCGCGCAGAAGGGCTACCGCTCGATGGACATCATCGGCACGGTCCTGTCCTTCTCGCAGACCGCGGTCAAGTACCGCCAGCCCGACGACCTGTACAAGGGCAAGCACACCGGCGGCATCCTCCCGCCGATCACGACGGTCGTCCTGGGCTGGGGGGACTGCGACACCAAGACCGCCCTCGTCGCCTCGATCCTCACCAACTGGTCGCAGATGCGCATGGTCGGCCTGGGGGTTCCCGGGCACTACCTGATGGCGGTCCTGCAGATCCCCGACAAGGGGGACATGTTCGTCGAGTACCAGGGGCTCCAGTACGTCCTGCTCGAGCCCGCCGGACCCGCGTGGCTGCCCCCGGGCCGCGTCGGCGACGAGAGCGTCGCCCTCCTCAACGGCAGCGACGGCTACAAGATATACCCTTTCTTCTAGGAGGAAGAATGTTCGCGACCCGCGTCGTCGTCAGCCTGTTCCAGTTCGCCCTGATGGTCGTCATGTCGGGGTTCGTCATCGCCATCACCTACCGGATCTTCATCAAGGCCAACCCGGACTTCGACATGGGCGAGGAGATCAAGAAGGGCAACACGGCCGTCGGCGTGCTGGTCGCCTTCATCCTGATCTCGGCGTCCTACATCCTGATGGCGGGCACCGACTCGTCGGTCTCCATGTTCCGCATGCACATGCTGGCCCCGTCCGAGGAGAACGAGAGCCTGCTCAAGATCCTGGGCCTGATCGTCGCCCACCTGACGGTGTCGATGATGCTGGCGGTGACGTCGATCTCGGTGACCCTGCGCATGTTCGGCCGCCTCGAGAAGGAGCTGCACGCGGGCAAGGAGCTGCAGAAGGGCAACCTGGCGGTCGGCATCCTGCTGTCGGGGGTCGTGCTGATCTCCTCGATGTACGTCCGCGAGGGCGTCAGCGCGCTCTCCAAGGCCCTCACGCCCCAGCCCTCCATCGGCCGCGTCCAAGTCGGCAAATAAGTTACAATCCCGACATGGCGCCCTCGACGCCGAAGGCCGTCTGGCGCGACAACTTCGCGGAGCTGAAGAAGCCGCTCGTCCGGGAGGAAGCCCGGGTCGAGGCGTCGCGCTGCCTGTACTGCTACGACGCGCCGTGCGTGAAGGCCTGCCCCACGCACATCGACGTGCCGCGCTTCATCCGGCAGATCGCCGCCGCGGACCCGCTGGGCGCCGGCGAGACCATCTTAGAGGCCAACGCGCTCGGCCATTCGTGCGCGCGCGTCTGCCCGGTCGAGGTGCTCTGCGAGGGCGCCTGCGTGTACCACGACTGGCACGAGAAGCCGATCCACATCGCGCGCCTCCAGCGCTGGGCGACCGACGCGGTCCACGCGGCCGGCGAGCTCCCGTTCGAGCCCGGCGAGGACACCGGCAAGCGCGTGGCGGTCGTCGGCGCGGGGCCGTCCGGCGTCGCCTGCGCCGTCTACCTGCGCCGGCTCGGCCACGCGGTCACGATCTTCGAGAAGCGCAAGCTCCCCGGCGGCCTGAACACCTTCGGCGTCGCCGAGTACAAGATGGACAGCCGCACCTCGCTCGACGAGCTGCAGCTGCTGTTCACGCTCGGCTGCTCGGTGGTGACCGGGCGCGAGATCGGCAAGGACCTGCAGGCCGACAAGATCCTGGCCGACTTCGACGCGGTGTTCCTGGGGGTCGGGCTGGCGCGCACGCGCTCGCTGGACATCCCCGGCGAGGACCTGGCCGGGGTGATGGACGCGCTGTCCTTCGTCGAGAAGGTGAAGGGCCGCGACGCCAAGCTGATCGGCTCCAGCGAGGCCACGGTGGTCATCGGCGGCGGCAACACGGCCATCGACGCCTGCACGCAGTCCAAGCGCACGGGCGCGGCCAGCGTGACGCTCGCCTACCGCCGCGGGCCGGACGACATGTCCGCCTACGACTTCGAGATCGAGCTCGCCAAGACCGACGGGGTCTCCTTCCTGACCAACGTGGCGCCGGTCCGGGTGATCGGCAAGACGCGCGTGATGGGCGTGGAGTTCGCCCCGACGAAGGTCGTCGGGGGGAAGGTCGTCGAGGACGGGAAGCGCCGCTTCACGATCCCGTGCGACCGCGTCATCAAGGCGATCGGCCAGGAGAAGGACCGCTCGGTGCCCGGCCGCTTCGGCGTGGCGCTGAACGCCGACGGGACGGTGCGCGTGGACGCCAAGACGCTGCGCACCTCCAAGGACAAGGTGTTCGCGGGCGGCGACGCGGTCAACGGCGGCAAGGAAGTGGTCAACGCCGCCGCCGACGGCAAGCGCGCGGCCTGGTCCATCCACCGGCTCCTCGCGCCCGGCGCCGAGCCCGGGCCGGAGCACGAGTACTGGGTCTCCACGATCGAGGGCCGCGTCGTCGCGCCGATCACGGACCGCCAAGGGGCCGCGTCATGAAGAAGAAGGTGAAGCCCGACCTGTCGGCCGACTGCGCCGGCATCAAGTCCCCGAACCCGTTCTGGCTGGCCTCGGCCCCGCCGTCGAACTCCGGCGCGCAGGTGATGCGCGCGTTCGAGTACGGCTGGGGCGGCGCGGTGTGGAAGACGCTCGGCCAGGACCCGCCGGTCGTCAACGTGACCTCGCGCTACGGCGCGATCGACCTGGGCGGGACGAAGGTCGCCGGGCTCAACAACATCGAGCTGATCACCGACCGGCCGCTCGAGGTGAACCTCAAGGAGATCACGCAGGTCAAGAAGCGCTTCGGCGACCGCGCGGTGGTCGCCTCGCTGATGGTCCCCTGCGAGCGCAAGGCCTGGCACGACATCGTCAAGAAGGTGGTGGACGCCGGCTGCGACGGGATCGAGCTGAACTTCGGCTGCCCGCACGGGATGAGCGAGCGCGGGATGGGCTCGGCCGTCGGCCAGGTGCCCGAGTACGTGAAGATGGTCACCGAGTTCGTGAAGGAGAAGTCCTCCGTCCCGGTGCTCGTCAAGCTGACCCCGAACATCGCCGACGTGCGCCACCCGGCGCGCGCCGCGAAGGCGGGGGGCGCCGACGGCGTCAGCCTCATCAACACGATCAACTCGCTGATGGGCGTGGACGTGGAGACGCTGGTGCCCAAGTTCGCCGTCGGCGGCAAGGCCGCGCACGGCGGCTACTGCGGGCCCGCGGTCAAGCCGATCGCGCTGAACATGGTCTCCAGCATCGCCAACGACGCCGAGACCAAGGGGCTGCCGATCTCCGGCATCGGCGGCATCTCGACCTGGTCCGACGCGGTCGAGTTCATGCTGCTGGGCGCGTCCAACGTCCAGCTGTGCACGGCGGTCATGCACCACGGCTTCCGCATCGTCGAGGACCTGAACGCCGGGCTGTCGGGCTGGATGAAGCGCAAGGGATTCACGAAGCTCGACGACTTCATCGGCAAGTCCGCGCCCGACATCGTCGAGTGGAAGCACCTGAACCTCCACCACAAGACCGTCGCGTCCATCGACAAGGACAAGTGCATCGGCTGCGACGTCTGCTACGTGGCCTGCAACGACACCACCCACCAGTGCATCGCCATCGACCGCAAAGGCGGCAACCGCAAGCCGCACGTGGTGCAGTCCGACTGCGTCGGCTGCAACCTGTGCTCGCTGGTCTGCCCCGTCGACGGCTGCATCACCATGACCGAAGTGAAGACCGGGCTGAAGCCGCTCACCTGGGAGCAGTACACCGCCAACGGGATGAAGGGCTACACGAAGGTCTACGAGCGACACTAGAATGCCTCCCGAGACCGACAACCTCCGCGTCGAAGAGCTGCACGCCGCCGACCAGAAGGACCGCGAGAAGCCGTACTCGTCGTCCAAGGAGGTCGAGGCCCTCAAGCAGCGCGACCTCGCCCGCCGCAAGGAAGTGCTCGAATTGATGGGCCGCGGCGAGGTCAACACGCAGAACGACCTGTACCGCGCCGCCGTCATCTTCCTGCACGGCGCCGAGCCCAAGGACTTCCTGACCGCGCACCGCCTGGCCACCATCGCCACCATCCAGGGCCACCGCGGCGCCCGCTGGCTGACCGTCGCCAGCCTCGACCGCTTCCTGATGTCCATCGGCCTGCCGCAGGTGTACGGCACCCAGTTCGAGCACAACGAGGAGGAGAACCGCTACCAGCTCCGCCTCCCGATCGACGACTCGTCCGTCCTGCATTTCGAGAAGCGCTTCTTCGGCGTGCCATCCGTCATGGAACGCCTCGCCCAGCTCAACAGGAAAATCCAATCGTAATGACAAAAAAGGCCAAGCCCCCAGTACCTGTGGCTACCCCTCCGGCACCAAACGGCGCCGCTCCTCCAGAGCGCGCACCGTTTACACCCTATGACCTGTTTTTGAAGTGCTTGGAACGGGCACGCAATCTTCTTCTCATTCATTCTCAGGCCCACGGAAAGCAAGCTAAACCTGAGCGACATTTGTCGGATTGCCACAGAGCGGCGATTGTACTTACCATTGCGGCGCTCGATGCGTATGTCCGAGCCCTCGTCTTAGACCGAATATCCGGGATTCTTTTGGACAAATCATTTCCCCTGCCGCCGCCCCTTGCCGCAAGGATTAAATCGCTCATTAAAGAAGATGCTCTTCTTGAAGCTGCCCGCAATGAAGATTTGGTCGAACGCGTTGAAAAGGCATTCAAGGGCGACTTCGAAAAAAAGACGTTTCAGGGTATTGATGCAATCAGCGAAGCCCTTGAGCTCATTGGCGTGAAAAACATATTCCACGAAATCGCAATCGGGAAAAAGGCGAACGAAGACACTTTGCGTCGCGATTTGCAGCTATTCACTCAACGTCGGCATACTATCGCCCATAGAGGCGATTATGACTTAACACAAACACCGCCGAGAGAAAACCCGATTACCAAAACTGAGGCTGAGGCGTGTATACGGCTTGTAGCTCTCATTGGATCGGGCATTCATGGTTATTGCAAATGAATAAGCGGCTATTTCTGATTTCATTTCATCTCTCCGCTCCAGAGAAAAATGCGAAATACTTTGCAAAAGGGATTAAGAGTTATAAGGTTTGGGCACGCGTTGGCCACTCCGCTTTCCTAGTTTTTACCGCTGACGATCCGAATGCTATTCGGGATAAGATGTCGATAGCCCTGGAGCCGGAAGATAAACTCTTTGTGGCAGCTGTTGAATCCCCGTCCGCCTGGACTGGATTCCCCGATTCAACGACCAATTGGCTGCAAAAATATTTTTCGGTCAACCCCAAAATCTAACCTCAAAAAAACGGAGATGACATGTCCCGAATCGTGAAAGTCGGCCTCGTGCAGGCGTCGTGCCCGTGGACGCCGCCCAAGCACTCGCTCAAGGACATCAAGAAGAAGATGATCGACAAGCACGTGGCCTTCGTGGAGGCCGCGGCCAAGAAGGGCGTGCAGATGCTGGGCCTGCAGGAGATCTTCTACGGACCGTACTTCTGCGCCGAGCAGGACACCAAGTGGTACGACACGGCCGAGCGCATCGACGGACCGACGACCAAGCTGATGCAGAAGCTGGCCAAGAAGCACCAGATGGTCATCGTCTCGCCGATCTACGAGACGCCCTCGACCGGCACCTACTACAACACCGCGGCCGTCATCGACGCGGACGGCTCCTTGGCGGGCATCTACCGCAAGAACCACATCCCGCATTGCGCGCCGGGCTTCTGGGAGAAGTTCTACTTCAAGCCGGGCAACCTCGGCTACCCGGTGTTCCAGACGCGCTACGCGAAGGTCGGCGTGTACATCTGCTACGACCGCCACTTCCCGGACGGCGCGCGCATCCTGGGCCTCAACGGCGCCGAGATCGTCTTCAACCCGTCGGCGACGGTGAAGGGCCTGTCGCAGTACCTGTGGAAGCTCGAGCAGCCGGCGCACGCGGTGGCCAACCAGTACTTCGTCGCCGCCAGCAACCGCGTCGGCAAGGAAGGGCCCTGGAACATCGGCGAGTTCTACGGGCAGTCCTACATCTGCGACCCGCGCGGCCAGATGCTGAAGGTCGGCTCGCCCGACAAGGACGAGCTGGTGACCGCGGACGTGGACTTCGACCAGATCCTGGAGGTCCGCAAGGTCTGGCAGTTCTTCCGCGACCGCCGGCCCGAGACCTACGGGGAACTGGTCCAGCAGCTGCCGTGAAGCGCATCACCGACCTGCTGCTCGACTCGGAGATCCACGACCACTCCGAGCCCGTGACCCGCTCGCCGTACTGGAACAAGGACATCGCTCCGGTCGGCAAGGCGCACCGCACCTGGTCCGTGAAGGACTACGCGGTGCTGTGGATCAGCATGAGCGCGTGCGTGCCGACCTACATGCTGGCCTCGTCGCTGATCGACGGGGGGATGAACTGGTGGCAGGCGGTGCTGACGATCTTCCTCGGCAACTGCATCGTGCTGGTCCCGATGGTGCTCAACGCCCACGCGGGCACCAAGTACGGCATCCCGTACCCGGTGTACTGCCGGCCGGCGTTCGGCATCCTGGGCGCCAACGTGCCCGCGGTCCTGCGCGCGCTGGTCGCCTGCGGCTGGTTCGGCATCCAGACCTGGATCGGCGGGGCCGCCATCTACAAGCTGCTGTGCATCTGGCACCCCGCGCTGGCGGCGGCGCCCGCGGTGTTCGAGGGGCTGAACGGCGGGCAGTGGGCGTGCTTCCTGTTCTTCTGGGCCATCAACATGGCGGTGATCTACAAGGGCGTGGAGTCCATCCGCGTCCTGCTGAACATCAAGGCGCCCCTGCTCATCCTGCTCGGCCTGGCCCTGTTGGCTTGGGCGTACACGCAGGCGGGCGGGTTCGGCGCGATGCTGTCCACGCCGTCGCAGTTCGGCCCGGCCCAGCCCAAGGAAGGGCAGTTCTGGTCGTTCTTCTTCCCGGCGCTGACGGCCAACATCGGCTTCTGGGCGACGCTGTCGCTGAACATCCCGGACTTCTCGCGCTACGCGCACTCGCAGAAGGACCAGGTGTGGGGCCAGGCCCTCGGCCTGCCGACCACGATGGGCCTGTACGCGTTCATCGGCGTGGCGGTGACCTCGGCGACGGTCATCATCTACGGCCGCACCATCTGGGACCCCGTCGAGCTGATCGCGAACTTCAAGAACCCGCTCGTCCTGGCGGTCGCGCTCGCGTCGCTCGTCCTGGCCACGCTGGCCACCAACATCGCCGCCAACGTGGTCGGCCCGGCCATCGCGCACCTGTGGCCCGAGAAGATCGACTTCAAGGTCGGCGGCTACATCACCGGCGTCATCGGCATCCTGATCCAGCCCTGGAAGCTGGTCGCCGACCCGTCGGGCTACATCTTCAAGTGGCTGGTCGCCTACTCGGCCCTGCTCGGCTCGGTGGGCGGCATCCTCATCGCCGACTACTACCTCCTGCGCAGGGCGCGCCTCGACGTGCGCGCGCTGTACGAGAAGGGCGGCGCGTACTGGTACGCCGGCGGCGTCAACGGCACGGCGCTGGTCGCGCTGGTGATGGGCTGCGCGCCCATCCTGCCGGGCTTTCTCGGCACCGTGGGACTGATGAAGGTGTCCACTGCGTGGACTTCTCTATACAACTACGCCTGGTTCATCAGCTTCGCCGTCAGCTTCGCCGCGTACCGCGTCTTCATGAAGTGGGGGGAGAACACGTGAGCTACGACCTCGTCGTCAAGAACGGGACCATCGTCTCGGCGTCGGACACCTTCGTCGCCGACCTGGCTATCGAGAAGGGCCGGGTCGTCGCGGTCGGCCAGGTCTCCGCGCCGGGCAAGAAGGTCGTGGACGCCAAGGGCAAGGTCGTCGTGCCCGGCGGCATCGACGTGCACACCCACTTCGACATGCCCTTCATGGGCGCCACCACCGCCGACGACTTCACGAGCGGCTCGATGGGCGCGGTGTTCGGCGGCACGACCTGCGTCGTCGACTTCGCGATCCAAAAGAGGGGCGAGTCGCTCAAAGCGGCTCTCGACACCTGGCACGGCAAGGCCGAGGGCAAGTCGGCCGTCGACTAC
>JACQBB010000020.1 GCA_016194625.1 Elusimicrobiota bacterium
GACGCGAAGATGCAGTCGCCGATGTACTTGTCCACGTCCCCGCCGCGCGCGTGGATCGCCCGCGTCGCCGGGTCCATGATGCGGTTCAGCGCCGCGACGACCTCGCGCGGGCGGTGCTTCTCCGAGTAGGAGGTGAAGCCCTTCACGTCCATGAACAGGAAGGCGCCGGCGAACGAGCAGTCCGGCAGTTCGTAAACCCCGCGCGCCGCCCGCCGGCCGACCGCGCGCCAGACGCCGTGCGGCGTGTAGCGGCGGATGACCTCGGTCTGGAGCGTCAGCTTGGCGGTGTCGTCGGCGTTCTTGCGGCTGAGGTTGGCCAGGAACGACTCCTCGTCCTCCAGCGCGGACTCCGCGCGGGCGAGCAGGTCCTCGGCCCGCGCCGCCGCGCGGCATTCGTACGGCATCGCCTTCGGCGCCGAGGCGCGGACGCCGCCCGGGACCGACAGCGCCAGGAAGCCGACCGTCGCCGCGTGGTAGTACGACCCGCCGAAGGCGCGCGACGGGTCGGCGGCCTCCTCGTAGCGGCTCAGGAACGGCAGGAACTCGCCGCCCGAGTAGTAGCCGAAGAACGGCGTGTCGCGGCCGAACACCGCGCGCGCCGCGTCCATCTCCGTGTCGATCCGGCTGTTCAGGAACGCGCCGCGCGTGCAGCACGACACCGCCAGCACCAGGGACGCCTTCTTCCCCCGCAGGGCGTCGCGCGCGCGCTCGGCCGCGCGCCGCGCCCCGCCGACCACGCCGGCGCGCGTGGCCGCCAGCAGCTGGACGCGGCGGCCCTGCAGGTCCTCGGCCGGGAGGTAGTCGATCCAGCCCTTCTTGAAATCGACGTCGACCGGCAGCTTCAGCAGGGTCTTGCCGCGGTGCTCGCCCTCCAGCTGCAGCGCGAACGCGTAGCGCTGGACCGAGCGCGTGAGCACGTCGCGGCAGGCGTCGAGCCCGAAGAACTGCCGGTAGTAGTCCACCGCCGTCATCCCGTCCACCTCGAGCACGCGGCCGCCGCGCGCCCGCGTCACGACCGACATCGGCCCCACCGGGCTCCAGCCGTGGTCGAAGCCGAAGCCGACGCGCACCGGCTCGGGAGGCGTCATCAGCGCCGCGACGACCGCGTCGGTCTCCAGGCGCGGGCCGTACTGCCAGTTGCGGTTGAAGCGCGGGTCGCCCATGCCGGCGTCGTGGTCGCCCGAGGCCATCCCGCCGAACAGCGGCGCCCCGGGGAGGCCCGCGTGCAGGGCGTTCAGCATCGGCGTCGCCCGCCCGCCGCCGATCCCGCCGAAGACGAGCGCGAACGGACAGCCGTCCGGCTCCCGCGTCAGCGCGCGCGCGAGCGCCGCGCCCGCCTTGCCGGAGTCGCGCCCCAGCCGCGCGCGGGCGAACGAGAACGCCGTCCCGGGCGCCTCCAGGAGGAGCACCGCGACCGAATCGCGGCTGACGCCCGCCGGGGTGATCTCCGCGTACGAGGAGCCGCCGATCAGCATCCCGGGGTCGAGCTCCCGCGCGAGCGCCGCGTGCAGCGCGCGCTGGTCCAGGCGCACCCCGCCGAACGCGATCGCCAAGGACGGGCGCGGACAGCCGGCCAGCGCCTGGCGCGCCGCGGAGCGCGCGGCCTTCGCGGCGTCGGGGCCGGTCCCCAGCCCGATGCCGATCCTCAACCCAGCTCTTCCTCGAGGCGGTCGGCGACCGTCTTCAGCACCTTCACGCGCGCCCAGCGCTTGTCCTGCGCCTCGACCAGCGTCCACGGCGCGTACGGCGTGCTGGTCTTCTCGATCATGTCGCAGGCCGACGCCTGGTACGCGTCCCACTTGCCGCGGTTGCGCCAGTCCTCCTCGGTGATCTTGTACTGCTTGAACGGCGTCTGCACGCGGTCCTTGAAGCGCCGCAGCTGCTCCTCGGCGCTGATCTGCAGCCAGAACTTGCAGACGATGACGCCGGACTCGGTCAGCTCCTCCTCGAACGCGGCGATCTCCGCGAACGCGCGCTTCCAGTCGCCGGCCGCGCAGAAGCCCTCCACGCGCTCGACGAGCACGCGGCCGTACCAGGTGCGGTCGTACACCGTCGCGTGGCCCAGGCGCGGCAGCTGGCGCCAGAAGCGCCACAGGTAGGGATGGCCGCGCTCCTCGTCGGTCGGGGCGGCGACCGCCATCACGCGCACGTTGCGCGCGTCGATCGCCTCGATCAGGCGCCGGATCGCGCCGCCCTTGCCGGCGGCGTCCACGCCCTCGAACGCGCAGATCAGCGCGCGCTTGTCCTTGCGCAGGTCGCGCGTGAGGCGCGCGATGCGGCCCTGCTGCTTGTCGAGCTTGCGGTCGTACTCGTCGTCGTCGAGCGCGCGCGTCAGGTCCAGCTCGGTCAGCACCGAGACCTTCGCGGGCTTCGGGCGGTCGGGGGCGCGCGCGGGCGCGGGCGTCTTCGCCCGGGCGAGCGCGTCCTTGAGCGCGGCCAGCACCGCCTCGCCGGCGGCGAGGTCGCGGTAGCGCGTGTCGGTCGCCTCGATGACGGTCCACGGCGCGTCGGCGGTGCTCGTCTTGGCGAGCGCGCGCTCGGAGATCTTGCGGAAGCGGTCGTACAGCGCGCAGAAGCCCCAGTCGCGCTTGCTGACGCGCCACGCGGTCGCCGGGTCCTTCTCGAGCTCGCGCAGGCGGCGCTTCTGCTCCTTCTTGGAGAGGTGCAGCCACAGCTTGACGACGACCGTGTCCTCGCGCGTCAGCATGCTCTCGAACGAGATCACGCGGTCGAGCGCGACCTCGAAGTCGCCGTCGCCGATCTCCTTGAGCGCGCGCTGGATGATGGGGCGCGTGTACCAGGTGCCGACCAGGATGGAGCCGCGCCCGGAGGACGGGAGCGTGCGCCAGTAGCGCCAGTACTCGGGGCGCTCGGCCTCCTCGTCGGAGTACTCGCCGTAGGCCTCGACCTGCAGGCCGCGCGCGTCCATCCAGTCCAGCATCCGCCGCGCGACCTCGGTCTTGCCGCCGCCCTCCACGCCGCCGACCAGCACGACCAGGCGGTACTTCGTCCCGGCCAGCGCGTGCTGGGACTTCAGCAGCTCCGTGCGCAGGCGTTCGAGGCGCTTCTCGTATTCCTTCTTAGAGACCGTCCGCCCGACTTCCGCGCTCTCGAACATGGGATGGGACCTCCGTGCCTGCGCGCAGTGTAGCTCCTGGGGGGCGCCCGGTCAACCGAGTTCCGGGCCCTCCGGGCCCTTGACGGGACCCCTCCGTCTCTTTACTCTTTGAGCGGGAGAACCCCCATGACCCGCTCCCCGTCGAAGACCGTCTTCCTCGCGCTCCTGCTGGCCCTCGCGGCCGCGGCCCCGCTCGTCCGCGCGCAGAGCGCCGCGTTCGACGAGCAGCGCCGCGTCCTCGCCGTCGAGCGCGACCCGGACGCCGCGGAGCGCTTCCTCAAGGACCCCGCCCTGCAGGCGGGCCTGCGCGCGCAGGACGAGGGCGCCTACCTGGCCTTGTTCCGCGCCGCGGCCGAGCTGCGCGACCTGCGCCAGCTGCTCGCCGGCTACCAGCAGGAGAAGCGCGTGCTGCGCGAGGGCCTGGCCGCGCGGCCCGACTGCGCGTTCTGCCAGGACCCGGCGCAGCTGCTCGCCTGGTCGTCGCGCTGGAAGGCCGCGCCGCGCGACCTGCTGCGCGAGTCGGTGTTCGAGTGGGACACGCTCCCGGCCCCCCGCCGCGCGTGGCTGACCGCGCAAGGCGCGACGGAGGCCGCCTGGACGGCGACGCGCTTCGTCGACCGCCAGGCCAAGCTGCGCGTCTGGGCGAAGGCCGAGTACGCCGCGCTGATGAAGGCGGTCCCCCGCACGCGGACGGAGCTGGCCGACCTGCGGGCCCGCGTCGAGGGCGTGGACGACTACCTGGACCACGACGACTCGTACGCCCTCGACCAGCGCGCCGACCGCTGGAGGCCGCGCGCAACGCCGGTGACCTGGAGACGCGCCTGGCCAACCTCGGCCGCGTCTTCGACGGCCTCAAGATCCCCGACGCGACCCTGCGCACCGCCGCGCCGATGAAGCCCGGCGACGGCTTCGACGACCGCACCGCGAAGCTCGCCGCCGACATGCTCGGACCCGCCCTCCTCAAGGAGGTCGCCGGGACTCGCGCCGGCGACCAGATCGGGGATTTCTACGCGAAGACCCCGATGCGCATCACCATCGAGCCCGAGGAGACCGGCAACCTGGCGACCTATTTCCGCGGGACGCTGAACTTCGGCCGCGGCGACGTCGAGGACTTCCTGAAGGCGCGGGGCAAGACCGCGCGCGACCTGGTCTCCCAGCCCGGGCTGATGGCCGAGTTCGTGCGCGAGCTGGCCCCGGTGTTCGTCCACGAGGCGACCCACCACCGCCAGGACGTCTGGGCGACCGCGCGCGGCATCAACGGGGCCTGGTCGCAGTACCAGGAGGTCGAGGCGATGGAGACGGAGGCGATGTACGTCCTCGAGAAGTCGTCGCTCGACCCGACCTACAAGGCCTACCTGGCGAAGTCCGGCGCGAACTCCCCGAACGCGCGCGAGGCGCTCAGCCTGGCCCGACGCATGGAGACGCAGGGCGCCGACCAGTTCCGCCGCTCGATCCGCGCGTGGCATTACCCGGGCCTGCTCTCGCTGGAGGGCGAGACCTGGGAGCGCGCCTCCCGCCACGAGAAGGTCGTCGAGGGCGTCCGCGCCGAGCTCAAGCGCCGCGACTCCCTGCCGCCGGCCGGACGCGCGCTCCTGGAGAACGGCCCGAAGCTCGACACCGACTACGACGCCTACGCCGATTTCCTGGCCGCGCTCCGGCGCGCCGGCACCGTCCAGCTGCGCGAGGCGCTGGCGGCCGAGCGGAAGGCGCGGGCCGGGATCCCCGGCGCGTACGCCCAGCACCGCGCGCGCGCCGACGAGGCCGACCGCGCCGCCGAGACCCTGCTCGCGGACCTGAAGGCCGGCAAGACCGCGAGAAGGCCCCGGATCGACGTCCCGTCCCGGACCGTGTTCCTCGGCCCCAAGGACAAGAACGGCGTCGCCGCGCAGATCGAGGTCCGCTGGGTCGCGCCCGGGGACCCCTCGCGCCCGGACGCGGACGCCTACGTCGACCGGCTGGTCAAGCCCGGCCTCGTCGACGTCCCGGGCTGGAAGACGCACGCGCCCGAGAAGGCCGTCGTCGCCGGCCGCGCCGCGCGCCGGGTCGTGCTGGAGACCTCGCGCTTCGTCCCCCCGCACTCGCGCCGCTCGAAGGAGGTGGCGATCCGCGAGGAGCACGTGGTCGTGCCCGCGGCCAAGGGCTACTTCGTGCTGGTGTACGACGCGCCCGCGTCGCTCGCCGCCAAGAACGCGCCCGCGTTCAAGGCCGTGCTGGCCGCCTTCGCCCCGAAGGACTAGCTCAGCTTCGGCACGTCGTGCAGCGTGAAGCCGTCCTGCTTGTGGGCCGCGTGCTTGAACAGGCGGCCGTGCCACGCGGCGTACGCGGCGATCGCCGCGGGGACCAGGAAGCCCCGGAAGCCCAGCGCGATGAACAGGATCGCGCCGACCTCGGAGCCGACGATGAAGGAGAGCACCGTCCCCACGCGCAGCAGGTTGGCGACGCGCTCCCGGCGGTAGACGTCGTCGTGCGGCTTGAAGGTCAGCATGCGCGCGATCCCCAGGCCGAGGTCGGTCGTCAGCCCCGTCATGTGCGTGGTGCGCACGGAGCTGCCCGAGGAGGTCGTCAGCGCCCCGTTCTGCAGGCCGCTCGCCAGGCACAGCAGCGCGATCAGCACGTACTTCTCCGAGATGTGGAACGGGCCGCCCGACGCTCCGAACGCGCCGAACGCCGCGTACGAGCCGCCCAGCGCGGCGGCCAGCAGGCACAGGCAGGACAGCCCCATCACGTAGTCGTAGTGCGGCCGGCGCTTGTAATGCAGCTCCCGGTCGATCAGCAGGCCGCAGATCGTCGCGCCGAGCAGGAAGAAGACCGGCATCGACAGCATGCTGACGGCGATGTCGAGGTCGCGGTTGGCCAGGTCGACGCCGAACAGCGTCGCGAAGCCGGTGACGTGGGTGACGAAGCGGCCGGTGGTCAGGAAGGCGCCGGCGTTGATGCAGCCGGCGTTGAACCCGAGGAGGAACCAGTGGAGGATCGCCCGGCGGTTGGGGTACTGGTCGAGACGGCTACGGTACACGCCCGTCCTCGCGTCTTGAGGGTCCGTCCGTCGGCATCATATATATGAATTATACATCATATATGCATATTATGCCATCGGACGCCGGGATAATTGGTAATATCGGCGCATGACCGGGGAGGCGTGATGATGAGCGTTCCCGTCCTGATCCTCCTGGCCGGCGCGGCCGCCTCGGCCGCGCTCGGCCGGAGGACGAACGCCGCCGCGTCGGCGTACCTGGCGAGCCTCGTCGCCGGCTGCGCGTCCGGCCTGGCCCTGGCCCTCTCCGGAGCCGGACTCCCCGCGCTGGACGGCGCCTGGTCGCTGCCGTCGGCCCGCCTCGCCGCGTCCGTCGACCCCCTCTCCGCGCTGTTCCTGCCGATCGTGCTGTCGGTGTGCCTGCCGGCGGGGATCTACGGCGAGGCCTACATGCGCCGCTCCGCCGGCCTCGCGGACAGCCGCTCGCTGCGGCCCCTGTTCCTGATCCTGACGGCCGCCCTGGTCGTGGTCGTCTGCGCCCGGAACGCCCTCCTCTTCCTCTTCGCGTGGGAGGCGATGGCGCTGGCCAGCTTCTTCCTCATCGTCGCCGAGGACCGCGAGCCCGCGACGCGGCGCGCCGGCCTGCTCTATTTCGTCTGCACGCGCGTCGCGACGCTCTCCCTGTTCCTCCTCTTCGCCCTGCTCGGCCGGCGCGCGGGGACGTTCGATTTCGACGGCATCCGCGCGGCGCTGCGTCCGGACGGCCGGCTCGCCGCCGCGGCCCTCGCGCTCGGCTTCCTCGGCTTCGGCATGAAGGCCGGGCTGGCGCCGCTGCACGTCTGGCTCCAGGAGGCGCACCCGGCCGCGCCGAGCCACGTCTCGGCCGTGCTGTCGGGCGTGGTCATCAAGGTCGGGATCTACGGCTTCCTGCGCCTGATCTGGCTGCTGGGGACCGTCCCCGACTCGTGGGGGCTGGTCCTCGTCCTGGCCGGGGCCGTGTCGGGGATCGGCGGGGTGCTCTTCGCGCTCGCCCAGCACGACCTCAAGCGCCTCCTCGCCTACCACAGCGTGGAGAACGTCGGCATCATCGCGCTCGGGCTCGGCGTCGGCTGCCTGGGGCTGTCGCGCGGCCGGACGGACGTGGCGCTGCTCGGCTTCGCGGGCGCGGGACTGCACTCGCTCAACCACGCGCTGTTCAAGTCCCTCCTCTTCCTCGGCAGCGGTTCTTTCTACCAGGCGCTCGGGACCCGGGACGTCGAGGCCGGCGGCGGGCTGCTCAAGGCGATGCCGTGGACCTCGGGGCTCGCCCTGCTCGCGGCGGCGGCGATCTGCGGCCTGCCGCCCCTGAACGGCTTCGTCAGCGAGTGGCTCGTGTACATGGCCTCGACGGCGTCCGGCGCGCGCGGAGGGGCGGGCCTCGCCGCCGCGTCCGTCGGGTCGCTGGCGCTGATCGGCGGCCTGGCCTTGGCCTGCTTCACGAAGGCCTACGGCGCGCTGTGCCTGGGCGCCCCCCGCACCGAGGCCGCGCGCGCGGCCGTCGACCCCGGCCCGCTGATGCTCGGGCCCATGGCCGCGCTCGCCGCGGCCTGCGCGTTCATCGGCCTGGCGCCGGCGCCCGCGGTCGGGCTCGCGGGCCGCGCGGCCGCCGCGGTCTGCGGCGTCCCCGCGGAGGCCGCCGCGCTCGCGCTGGCCGGCCCCCTGGCCGGGGCGCGGCTCCTCGGCGGCCTCGGCGCCGGCGTCCTCGCCGCCGCCGGACTGCTCGCGTTCTGGCGCTCCCGCCTGGTGGGCGCGCGCGCGGCCTCGGGACCGACCTGGGCCTGCGGGTTCGCCGCCGCGACGGCGCGCGCGCGCTACTCCGCCTCGTCCTTCGCGCAGCCGCTCACGCGCGCGTTCGACCCGCTGCTCGGCGCGCGCCTGCGCGCCGCCGTCCCCGAAGGCTACTGGCCGGCGACGGCCGCGTTCTCGACGCACACCCCCGACCGCGTGCTGGACGGCCTCCTGCTGCCGGCCGGCGCGGCGGCCGCCGACGCGCTGGCCTGGGCCAAGGTCCGGCTGAGCCGCCGCCTGCAGTACCACATGCTGCTGGTGTCGCTGTGCCTGCTCATGCTCCTGTTCTGGAAGCTCTGATGACCGCGAAAGTCCTCGGCGTCTCGGAGAGCACCCTGTCGCGCTGGGTCGACGACGAGGGCCTGACCGCGTACCTGATCAACGGGCGCTACCGCTTCAACCGGGTC
The DNA here is from genome assembly GCA_016194625.1 of Elusimicrobiota bacterium. The sequence continues at coordinate 8,327 of JACQBB010000020.1, forward strand.
GACCTGCTCGAGTGGGCGAGCCACCGCAAGCTGCCCGCCGCGGCGCTGTTCGCGTCCACCGAGACCGCCGCCGCCGTCGACCTCGCGTCCCTCCTCGAGGGGAACATCCACTATCAGGTGCCCGGCGCCGACCGCGCGGCCGCGATGGCGGCGGTCGCCGAGCGCCTGCCCCTGCCGAACGCCCGCGACAAGGCGCTCGCCGCGCGGATGCTGGAGGCGCGGGAGGCGATGGGCTCGACCGCGATCGGCGACGGCATCGCCGTCCCCCACGCGCGCAGCCCCTTGGTCTTCGCGGTGGACCGGCCCGCGGTCGCGCTGTGCTTCCTGAAGGTCCCGGTGCCGTTCGGCGCCGGGGACGGGACGCCGGTGCACACCGTCTTCGCCCTCGTGACGCCCACGATCCGCGTCCACCTCGCGCTGCTGGCGAAGGTCTCGCTCGCGCTGCACGACCCCGCGCTCCGGGAGCTGCTGCGCGAGCGCGCCGACGCGCCGCGGATCCTGGCGCGCCTGCGGGAGCTCGCGTGACCGGCCTGCTCGCCGCCGTCTGCGCCCTCGGCGCGGCCGCGCTCGGCGCGGGCGTCTTCCGCCGCTCCGACCGGACCGCCGGGGGCCTGCTCGCGGCCGCGCTCGCGTTCGCCGCCGCCGCCGGCGGCCGGACCGCGCTGGCCGCGCTCGCCGGCCGGGGCGCGCCGGACCTGGTCCTGCCCTGGCTGCTGCCCGGCGCGGTGTTCCACGTCGGCATCGACGCGCTGTCGGCCTGCTTCCTGGCGCTCGTCCTGCTGGTCTGCCTCTGCGCCGGGCTGTACGGCGAGGGCTACATCGCCGGCTCGCACGGCCACGTCCCGGCGATGCCCGCGCGCTTCTTCTTCCTGACGCTGACCGCGGCGCTCGCGCTGCTGGTCTGCGCGCGCAACGCCTTCCTGTTCATGGCCGCGTGGGAGACGATGGCGCTGGCGGCCTTCGGCCTCGTCTCCAGCGAGCACGGCAAGCCCGAGGTGCAGAAGGCCGGGCTCCTGTACCTGCTCTGCACGCACACCGGGACCCTGCTGCTGCTCGCGCTGTTCGCGCTGCTCGGCCGCCACGCGGGCTCCCTGGAGTTCTCGGCGTTCGCCGCGGCGCCGCCGCTGCCGCCGGCCTCGCGCGCCGCGCTCGTCGCGCTCGCGCTCGCGGGCTTCGGGTTCAAGGCGGGCGTGCTCCCCCTCCACATCTGGCTGCAGGAGGCGCACCCGGCCGCGCCCAGCCACGCGTCGGCGGTGATGTCCGGCGTGCTCATCGAGATGGGGATCTACGGCCTCCTGCGCCTGTTCTCGCTGATCGGCGCCCCGCCCGCGGCGATGTCGGCGGCGCTCGTCGCGCTGGGCCTGGCGACCGCGGCGTTCGGCATCGTGTTCGCGATGGCCCAGCGCGACATGAAGCGCCTGCTCGCCTACAGCAGCATCGAGAACGTCGGCATCATCGTCGCCGCCCTCGGCCTGGGCGGATGGGGCGCGGCCGCCGGGAGCCCGACGCTGGCCGTGCTCGGCTTCGCGGGCGCGGTCCTGCACACGCTCAACCACGGCCTGTTCAAGCCGCTGCTGTTCCTCGCGGCCGGAGCCTTCTACCAGGCGGTCGGCACGCGCGACATCGAGGCGTGCGGCGGCCTGCAGAAGCGCATGCCGTGGACCAGCGCCTTCGCCGCCGTCGGCGCCGCGGCGATCTGCGGCCTGCCGCCGCTGAACGGCTTCGTCGGCGAGTGGCTGATCTACGCCTGGCTGATCCGGCCCGGGCCGGGCCGCGACATGCGCTTCACCGCGCTGGCCGCCGCCGTGCTCGCCGTCGTCGGCGGGTTCGCGGTCGTCGCGCTCTCCAAGTTCTACGGCATGGTCTGCCTCGGCCGGCCGCGCTCCGCGGGCGCCGAGCGCGCGGCCGAGCCGCCCGCGGTGATGCTCGTCCCGATGGGCGCGCTGGCCGCGCTGTGCGTCGCGGTCGGGCTCTTCCCCGGGCCGGCGCTCGACGCCGCGGTCGCCAGGCCCAGCGCGACGAGCGCCGCCG